>JAJPJU010000308.1 GCA_021324035.1 Spartobacteria bacterium
CGGCTCTAATTGGTCGACATCTTCAACCGCCTCGCGCACTTGCGCGCCCATTCGAACCAGCACCCCGAGCAGCGCGGTGCGGGTGTCATTCAATCCGATATTGCGAACCAAGAGATGTCCTCCCGGTTGGGCGGCCGCGGCGACGAGCCAAAACGCAGCTGACGAAATGTCGCCCGGGATGCCGAAGTCGCGCGACTCAGGGACCTGATCGCCGAAAACGCTGATCGTGTCGTCGTCGCCCTTGAGGGTGCGAATCAGAAAGTAATTAAACATCAGCTCCGTGTGATTGCGGCTCGCGAATGTCTCATCGACGGTTGTTTTTCCTTTGGCAAAAAGGCCGGCCAGAAGAATTGCGCTTTTCACCTGAGCGCTGGCAATGGGTGATCGGTAATGAATTCCCCGCAACGATCCGCCTCGAATCCGTAGTGGCGGCGTTTGTTCCGGGCCTTCCGCAACAATGTCTGCGCCCATTTTGCGCAGCGGTTCTATCACGCGATCCATCGGGCGCTGAGTCAGAGCTGCGTTCCCGACGAGTCGGGTTTCAAAAGTCTGCCCGGAGAGCAGACCAGCCAGAAGCCGCATCGTGGTCGCCGATCCGCCGCAATCGATTTCCTGCGCGGGCGGGGTGAGCACGCGCTTTTTCCCATGAACGACCAGGACGTCGGGCTCGGGTTGCTCAATTTGAATTCCGAGTGCGCGCAAGGCGTTGACCGTACGCATGCAATCGTCACTCGGAAGGAATCCGCGCAAGGTGCAGACTCCGTTTGAAAGCGCGGCAATTATCGCCGCCCGATGGGAAATACTTTTGTCCCCGGGGACGGTGATTTCGGCCTCAATTCGAGGCGCTCGTTTTACACGTAGCTCCATGGAACCCCAAATTCGACGTTAAGGAACGAGGAATATCTTGTTCGTGAAGGGATCTTTGACTTCCGTTCCGGGCGGAAAACCGCGCACATCAACGAGACCCTGATCAGCCGCGTAGGGGCTTTTCACGAATCCTGGTTTGCCCGGCACCGGCGTGCCGTAGGGATAGTCTCCCTTTGCGGCCTTGGTGGGCGCCGCCGGGGCGGGAGGTGCAGGTGCGGCTGGGGCATTGGCCTCAGCGTTTTCTGGAGGCGGTGCATTCGGATTAAATGGTTGCTGCGTCGGCGGATTCTCGGCGGTAGTTTCAGGCGCGGGATATTTGGCTGCCTGGCGGCGGGCGGGCGGCTCATCCTCCGTGCAAGCCGATAGAGAGAACCCGATGAGAGACGCGAGCAAGAGCCAAAATTTCATAATTTTGTTGGACGGAGTTTACACCGCTTCTATTTCAATGCCAGTGCGCCCGGAATCGCAACTCATTTTCCAAAAGCCAATTGCCGGGCGATTTCCGATCCTGTTGGAGTCATGGAGTCCTCCCGGCAAATCTTGATTGTCGACGACGACGACTCGAGCCGGGCTTTGCTGACCCGGATGTTATCCTCGGCCGGATATAAGTGCCGCGAAACCGATAACGCAGCCGACGCATTAAAGTTGGTCCGCGAGCAGAAGCCGGAGGTTTTGCTGCTCGATTTCAGAATGCCGGAGATGGACGGCACCGACGTCCTCAAACAGCTGCGCTCCGATCCCAATCCGGACATCGCGCAGCTCCCGGTGATCATGTTGACCGGACACGGCGAAAGCGAAGTTCAATGCCTCCAGGCCGGCGCCGATGATTTTGTGATCAAGCCGATCGAGATCGAGGTGTTACGCGCGCGAATCGAAGCGCAGTTACGGGTCCATTCGTTACGGCTCCAGCTGCAGCAGCAAAACAAGGTTCTTGAAGAGTGGCGCCGAAATCATGAGCGCGATCTGGCTGCAGCTAGGGCAACCCAACAATCGCTGATTCCACCGAAAAAACCGCAAATCCTCGGGTGGGAAATCGCAACCTGGTATCGCCCCGTGATCGAAGTCGGCGGCGATATTTATGGCTGGCTGCCAATCACGAAAGAGCGGTGGTTGTTCTGGATTGCGGACGCGACCGGGCACGGCGCATCGGCTGCCTTGTTAACAACTTTGGCGAAACTTCTGTTTCATCACGGCCACGAACAGCACGATGAACCGGCCGCAATCATGGACGCGGTGAACAACGATCTGCGCGGAATTTTTGCGGGCCGCTCGTTCATGAGCGCGATGTGCATAGCGCTGGATCCCCAAACCGGAAAAGCCAGCGTGGTTGGCGCCGGCCATCCTCCGCTGCTGGTAACGCGATTCGGCCGTGGAACCGAAGCAATCCCCTCGTCCGCTCCGCCCCTCGGACTGATGGAGCAATCGCAATTCGCCGCAACCGATCTCGAATTAAATCCGGGTGACGCATTCACGCTTTACACTGACGGATTATTCGGAACAGCGATGACCGGCCGGTTACGTTCGACGCCAACCCAACTGGCCGGGATGATTAATCCGTTTGCGGCAAGTGCGGACGCGTTATTGCAATTGATGTTGAAAACCGCCGGTCGTGATTCGGACGATTCACAGACAGACGATGTTACCGCCGTCGTTGTTCGACGGTCGAATTAGCAACTGAAAAAAAGATTTTGTTACGCCAAAATAATTATTGCCCTGCAGAGGGTGAGGCAGTAATCACCGTGTATGCCGAAAACCAAGACACCTTCAAAACGCAAGCCCAATCCCGCCTTCATGAGACCGGTCCAGCCGGATGACAAGCTCGCTGCTGTCGTCGGTTCCACACCGCTGCCCCGTTCCGAACTGACCAAGAAGCTTTGGAACTACATCAAGAAGCACGGCCTTCAGGACAAGACCAAGAAGACTCAAATCAACGCTGACGATTCGCTCCGAGCGGTTTTCAATGGCAAGAGTCAGGTGAGCATGTTCGAGATGACCAAGCTCGTCTCGGGCCATATCAAGTAGGCCGAGATTTGCAGTCTAGCCAGCGCGTGAGCGTTGGCCGAGTAGAGTGCGAACCCCGACTTTGGGGCTGCGCGGATGGTCTGTGTGCATACTTGCGCAGCTAACCCGGTTGGCTGAGATTTCTGCGTGAAAAAACTGGCTATCACGGTTCTGGTCGCGCTTGGACTATTCTGCGTTGGGTCGACCCACGCTGATTCGGCGTGGATTAACGATTACAAAAAGGCGCAGGAAGAAGCCAAAACCACCAACAAGCCGGTCCTTCTGAATTTCACCGGGTCCGACTGGTGCGGTTACTGCATCATGCTGGACCGCGCCATTCTCTCCAAACCTGAGTTCAAGGATTATGCCAGTAAGAACCTTGTCCTGATGGAAGTTGATTTTCCAAATCGGGGAGGCGCTCGTTGGAAGGCACAAAGTATCGACGTAAAGAAACAAAACGCCGAACTGGCCGAGAAATACGACGTGATGGGATTCCCGACCCTTGTGATCCTGAGTCCGGAGGGCAAAATGCTCTGGCGTTTCGAAGGCTACTATTCGGCCGGAGTTTCCGCGTTTCTCGCGGAACTGGATAAAGCCCGTAAAGGTTAATCGTCGCTGCGACCGGCGGGCTAGGTTTCTTTCATTTCGATCACGCGCTGCATGACGTTCGCCAACTCGTGGCGAGTAAACGGTTTGGGAAGCGCAGCCTGAAAGCCATAGGCCAGGAATTCCGCCAACGCTGCTTCATCGGAATAGCCGCTGCAAATGATGGCGGTAACATCTGGATCAAGATTTCGAAGGCGCTCAATCGTCGCCACGCCGCCCATGCCGCCACGAATTGTCGCGTCCAGGATCACCGCATGAAAATTCTCGCCGCGGCGCATTGCCTGTTGATAAGTCCGCAATGCTTCCGCGCCATCCGGGACTGCAGTCACATCGTAGCCAAGAGTTGAAAGAAGCTCCGCAGTTAAATCGCGAATGGCTTCCTCGTCGTCCATGATCAGGATGCGTTGATGATTAAAATTGAAGACTTCGTTCGCAAGCGTTGGCTCCGGCACTGACAACTCGGCATCGGTAGCAGGCAGATAAAACGCAAACGTCGATCCGGTTGACGACGTAGTTTCCAACAGCAGCACGCCGCCGTGCTTTTTGATCACCGAATAGCCAATCGATAACCCGAGTCCGCTGGCGGACGGTTTGGTCGTGAAATAGGGATCGAAGATTCGCGCCATCGATCGCGCGTCGATGCCGGTTCCATTATCGCTGACCTGAACTTTGATATACCGGCCCGCCTCCAGCGAAACCACCGACTCCTCGACCACGTCCACATTGCGCGCCGAAATATTCACTGTTCCGCCGTTCGGCATTGCTTCCCGCGCATTGATGATCAACGCGTTGACGACTTGTTCGATTTGCCCGGGGTCCACTGCCGCCTTCCAGAGATCCAGCGGAACATCCAACTCCGCCCAAAGGTTCGATCCGTGCAGCGAAAATTCGGCCGCCCGCTCAACCAGGTCACGCATTGAAACGACGCGCTTCAGGGGGGCGCCGCCCTTGGAAAAGGTCAGCAGCTGATTCGAAAGCTGGGCGGCGTGCTGAGCCGCCCGCGCAGCCTTGGACAACGACGAAAGCAAACTCGTCGCATTCGGCGGAGCCTCAATCTGGGCGAGGCCGATGTTGCCGGAAATCACAGTTAAAATATTATTCAAGTCATGGGCAATCCCGCCGGCGAGAGTACCGAGCGATTCCAATTTACTGGTCGTGAGCGTTTCTTCCTCGGTTCGCTTTCGATCAGTCACGTCGCGCAAAAATACTGAAACGCCGCCGCCACTCGGATAAGCCAGCAATTCAAACCAAACCCGGCCGTTCGCGTCACTTGCCTCGAATTCGACCGCAACCTGCTCGGACATTGCCCGTCGATAATTCCTTTCGAAAGTGTCTCGCTTGAATTGGGGAAATTCCATCCAAACGTCTTTGCCGATCAAATCTTCTCGATGGCGCTCGAGCAATCTTTCCGCCTGACGATTTACGAAGGTGAACTTCCAGTCGCGATCCACCGCGAAAAAACCGTCACTCGTCTTTTCGAGAATGTCGGTCATTTTGCGGACGGTCTCCTGCAATTCGGTGCGCGCTTGAACGCGCTCCATCAATGAGCGAATCCGCCGCTCCGCCACCGAAAGCCGAACGTTTAATCGGTCCGGATCGAGCGGCTTGGTCAAATAATCGTTGGCCCCGGCCTCGAGCGCTTGTTCCAGATCGGCCGGCTCGTCCCGGGCAGTGACCAGGAGAATGAAAAATTCGTCGCCCTGCTCCTGAGCACGCAAATCCCGGCAAAGATCTATGCCGCTCTTCCCTGGCAGCATCCAATCAAGGATCAAAAATGGAAACCGCTGCTTACTCAGTTCGACTTCCGCTTCTTCAGCGCTCCCTACCGCCACGACTTCGTGGCCGCGTCTTTCGATAAGTTTCTGCAAAGACCTCCGGCTTTCGGCGTGGTCCTCAACGAGGAGTATTTTCATCGTGGCAGTTCCCCAAAAATCCCTTTCGACGTTGTCAGGCGAGACAAAGCGTCGACTCAAATCTTTTAAGCAGGATAGCTGCCATTGAAAGACCCTGATAAGTGACAATCTCGAAATCCGATTTTTTCTTAGTCAGCGTCGATACATCGCCGATCGAACCTGCGATTGTTGCGTAACCTGCGCGCTCTGCTAGATACTGCGAAGTTTCCGTAAGCCGCAAATTACAATGAGTCTGCTTCGTCTTTTTCTGTTCGTTCTGATCACTCCCGTCTCAGGTTTGGTTGCGTACGGCGAAAACGCGCCTCCGGCTCAAACTAACCCAAAACCAACGCCGTCCCTGAAGGTGGAGTCCGGGATCACTTTTGATTGGATCCACGTAGACGGACCTTACATCGCATTGACCTTCGACGACGGCCCAAGCTCGAAATTGACCCCCAAGCTTCTTGATTTGCTCGCTGCCCATCATATTAAGGCGACCTTTTTCCTGATCGGCGAAAATGCGGCCCAATATCCCGACATCGTCGCGCGGGAAGCAAAGGAAGGACACGAAGTCGCCAATCACAGCTGGTCGCACCCAAACTTTAACAAAATGTCCGACGACGGCGTTCGAGCGCAGCTTCGCAAAACCGACGATGCGATAAAATCCGCTATCGGCACCAGCCCCACTTTGCTACGACCGCCCTACGGAAACGTCACCGCGCATCAGAAGAAATGGATCAACCAGGAGTTCGGTTACAAAATCGTGTTGTGGGATGTCGACCCGCTCGATTGGCGACGACCGGGACCAAGCGTAGTCTGTAACCGCATTGTCAAAAACACTCGCGCCGGATCAATCGTACTCGCGCACGACATTCATCCTGGGACGATCGACGCAATGCCGTGCGTGCTGAAGGAGTTGGAAGCCAAGGGATTCAAGTTCGTCACCGTCTCCGAGCTGATTGCGATGCAAACGCCGCTCCCGCCAAAACCATCGCCGACGCCGAAGTCCTCACCCGCCCCGAAAGCTTCGTTGTCGCCAAAGGCATCCGTTTCGCCAAAGGCGGTGCCCGTAAAATCGATCTCTCCGTCGCCAACTCCGCAAAATTGATATTGCCGGCATGATCGCCGACCGATATTTGCAGCTCAAAGGCGAGCTCGAAAGTGGACTCGCCGGATTGATCAAGCTCGGCTCGGAAATGCGCCGCTCGCCCGAGGAACTGGACAC
>JAJPJU010000088.1 GCA_021324035.1 Spartobacteria bacterium
AACAAATTCGTACCCACGAGCGCGCAAGTCGGATACGACTGGCTCACGACCCCACGTGACTGGACCGATGCGACACCGAAATTTCTTGCCGCAACTTACGTTCGTCCCAAAACTCAAACACCTTCGAGCGATACCCCGCACTACGGCGGCTATATTGTTCGAGTGTACTTTGACGGAAAGCTCCAGGATTCGCGCGCAACCTCAGCCGAGCTGCTGAAACTTTTTCCACCGGAAGAGCCGTCCGTTCCTCGAAGAAACGTTCCGCAGCCGCAGTCATCGCGCTAAGATAGTCAATCAAGCCCCGGTGGCGCCCTGAGCGATGAACGAAGCGATCGAAACGCGGACTTTGCTCGCGATTATTATCGCGGGGATTTTTTCAACTGCCGCCATTCGCGGACAGGACGCCGTCTCGCCGGGCCAAACCCAGGGCCAACCCGGCAGGACGATCGAGGAAGTGATCGTCACCGGGTCGAACATTCCGACCTCGGAAGAAGTCGGACCAAATCCAATCGACGATTACCGGCGGGATGACCTCGCCCGCCTCGGAGTGCGCACGGCCACCGATCTCATTCAAAAGTTGCCCGAGGCCATGGGCGCTTCCGTTACGGAGAATACGGTGAACGGAGGAGACGGCCGCGCCGAGTTGAACTTGCGAGGGATTCTTCCGAAAGAGACGCTTGTTCTTCAGGATGGACGTCGCGTTGCGCCGGTTGGATTTGCCGGTGACACCGTCGATCTCAACACCATCCCGATCGGATTAATCGATCACGCCGAGCTGCTGAAAGATGGCGCGTCCGCGATTTATGGCGCTGACGCTGTGGCCGGCGTTTTCAATATCTATCTCATTCACAAGTTTCGCGGATTGGAAATCTACAGCAGCTACGGCAACGCCAATCTCGGGTTTGCAAACGATCAAGCTGAAGAACGGACATATCTTCTCGCCGGAACCGGAAACGAGAAGATCGACATTCTCGTTTATGCCGAAGCTTACAATCGTGCCGCGATTTTCGCGCGCGATGTGAACCTTTCTCACGACTCGGACTTTCGACCGTTTGGCGGAATCGACGAACGCAGCGGATTCTTTGCCGGACGCGTCGGTGGATTGGTTTACCAGCCGAGACTCAACAACGGCGCGCAAACGCCGACGGCTCACGCTTTTCCGAACGTCGCCAGTGATCCCCAATATGTGCCGCTGAACAGCCTTCCACCGGAGCGGCGTGCGTTTAATTTCACCGATATCTCCGGCGCGATGGGCCAGGCCGATCGCGAATACCTCGCCGCGTCAGTCGACGACAGCGTCTGCGATCGATACCTGACAATGTTTTCCGATTTCAAATTTATGCGCGGTTTTTGGGAGGGCGATTTGGCGCCGGTTCCATTTGTGCCTGATCCGTTCACCGATGCGACTCATCCCGTCGGAATCAGCATCAGCGGCATCAGCGTTCCAATTCAGAATGCGTTTAATCCATTCACGGTCGCGGATTACACTTCCGTCGGCGGCTTCGACCCCAAAATTCCCGGAAGTCGACTCAGCGCTGCGCCTGCCGGAACACAATTTGTGACCGGCGTTCGTTACCGGGGATTAGAAGCAGGAACGCGAACCGACAAGATCATAACCAGCAATTATGTTTTTACGGCGGGTCTCAAGGGCAATCTCGGCGAGTTCGGCGAGTATCTTTCCAACTGGAATTGGGAAAGCGCCTTTCGCTACAGTGAAGACGATCGCAATGAGCGCTTCAGCGGAATCATAAACACGCCGAATCTGCGAGCAGCGTTGCTCGATCCAGATCCGGCCACTGCATTCAATCCGTTCGGACTTAATCGCAATTCTCGCACCGCCATTGACCGCGTATTTGCCACAACGATTCGTGACGGAACCACCTCGCTGGCGCTGGAGGATTTTCGATTATACGGCGATCTATTTAATCTCCCCGCAGCGCCGGTTGCTTTCGCGCTCGGTGCGGAGCATCGGACTGAACGAGCCCGCGATACTCCCGATGCGATCACGGCCGCGGGTGAAACCATTGGCGCAACCAATTTTAATCCAACCAGAGGAAGCCGCGATGTCTGGTCGATTTATTGGGAAGTGCTGGTGCCGGTAACCAGCCCAATCTGGAACGTTCCGGGATTTCACAGTCTGGAATTTGGCTACCAGGAAAGATATGAGAACTTCAGCGACTTCGGATCAGCCGAACGACCCAAGTTTTCGTTTCGATGGCAACCGATCGACGGCGGACTCACCTTCCGCGGAACTTACTCCGAAGCTTACCACGCGCCGACCCTGGGCGATTTGTTTCGGGGCGAATCGGAGTCGACTTCCGCAATCAGAGATCCCCGAAGCCCGGTTACCGAATCGGCAGTCTTAACTCGCTTCAGCGGCAATCCGAATTTGAAGCCGGAAACCGCTTATGAGTGGACCTATGGCGCAGTTGCCACGCCCGGCACCTGGTGGTCCCCGCTGCGTGGTCTCACTTTAGCCGCGGATTTTTACCACATCGACATTCGTGCA
>JAJPJU010000305.1 GCA_021324035.1 Spartobacteria bacterium
TCCATGAAACAGGAACGAGTCGCGATCAAAGATCTGCCGGAGATTCTTAGTTCGCGGATCTCGTGATGGATCTCGCGCAGTTTCGCGAATACTGCCTGGACAAACCGCACGCGACCGAAGGTACGCCGTTTGGACCCGACACGCTCGTGTTCAAGGTTGCCGGAAAAATATTTGCGATCACTGCGCTCGATGAAATTCCTGCGAGGGCCAACTTGAAATGCGACCCGGACCTCGCGCTCGAATTACGCGACCGCTACGAACAAGTGCGACCCGGTTATCACATGAACAAGAAACATTGGAATACGGTCGACATCGAAGCCGGAATTCCAGACGCCGAAATTCACAAAATGATCGATCATTCCTATGAATTAGTGGCGAGACGAACAGGTAGCGGCGGCTCACCGAGCCGCCACAGACGCAAAGGGCGAACCAAGAATGGCGACTGAGGTCAGTCGCCGCTACCTGGCGGGCAACTGATTTCCTTTCATCGCGCGCCACCAACCGAGGGCGTGCAATTGCCGGTAATGCAGGGCCAGGTTTGCTCCGTCGACGCCCGCCGCTGGTTGTCCACGCAGATCTTCCACATGCGCCGGATCGTTGATCTTCAAAACGAAATTTGGACCAATCACCGCGTTGCATCCGTAACCGGCCTGCAGTTGCGATTGATCAAACAGATCGCGACCGAAAGCATGATATTCAAAACCGCCAGGCGCGACCAGGTCGATAAATGTCGGCACAATATCGAGATGACTCCCCGCGATCGCCGCCGGCCGCTCAGAGCTGTGTTCGAGCGCTTTCGGCCCGTAAATCACCAGCGGAACGGCCAGGCTTTCGTATAAAGTGTGAGTTGGCCGGGCTGAAACATATTGCTTCCGCGAATAATGATCTCCGGTGACCGCGAAAACCGGGCGTTGAAGTTTCGACTCCATTTGGGAAACAAAGTCGCCGACGCATTTGTCCGAATACCAAAGATGGCCGAGGACGCGAATCTGTTCGTCGGAAAGTTTCTTGCCGAGCGGATCCGATTTCATGACGTTCGGATCGAAACCTTTTGTCTCCAGATTCACGCTGTAAGGCGGATGATATGAAGTGGTCATGATCAGATTAAAGGTTCGCTCGTCGCCGGTGTGGTCGACGACGTACTGAAACAAGCTCTCGTCGTCCACGCCCCATTCTTTTTGGCGGGAATGCGGAACCATCTGATCTCCGCCATAAACTTCTTCAAATCCCTGCTCGCGGCAGAATTCGCCGATGCGTTGCCAACTCAAATAACCGCCGTAGAAAAAACGTGGCTTGTATCCGAGTTGTTTGAAAATCGGTGCCGCCTCCGTCGGCAATCCGTGGCGCACGATCGGTTGAAAATTAACAAACGCCCGCGCGAACGGCAGGCCGGTAATGATCACGCCAAGACTTTCGATTGTGCTGATTCCCGATGAAACGAAGCCTTGAGCGCGAATTCCTGAATCGCCGAGCTGCTTTAATCGATCGGTGAGATGAAGGCCCGCATATTCGGGCTGCATTGCCCACGCGTCGTAACTCTCCATCACAACGATAAAGATGTGATCCGGTTTTGCTCCCGAGACCCCGGGAGCGATGCGTTTCAGGCAATCGTCTAGGTTCGCCGGATTTTGTGCATTGGGAAAAATCGCGGCCGCTGCGCCTCGAATATTGCCGTCGGGCAAAATCGTCCGGAGACCGGCGGACCTTTGCATCGTGTGCTCCTGCCATATCGCATACCTCAACGCGAAAAACGGATTGAGCACGATCTTGTTGAGGAAAACGTCGCCCGTTGATTCCGCATTCTTTAGTCCGGCCAAATTTCTGCCAAGCCACACCCGCGTCCCGACGAAGGCCCAGACCACAATCAAAGCCACCGCGATAGCCCGGGCGGTTTTTGTTTCTAGAAAACGCGGCGAATGGCCGCTTTCAGCTTTGCGGCAGAATGTGTTCAGAAGCCAGGTCGCAATGGTGGCTCCGGCAAGCGTCAAAACCAGCAGCAGCACGAGGTGATAGCTTTTCCAAATCGTCTCCCAAATCGCCGCCCGATCGTCGTACACAAGGCCAAAGATCCAATGATCGAACTGATTGTCGTACTCGGCGAAATATCCAACATCGGCGACGAAGATGATTCCGCATAGCAGCAGTACGATCGCAGTGATGAATTGGCGGACACGCCGGTGCCAGATTCCCAACGGAGAGAATAATCCAACGGTCGTCAGAGCGAGCGACGGGAGAATTGCCCAGGTTGCGGCAGTCGCATCCGAACCGAAGCCCGTGTTCAAACACTGAACAAACGCGTGCAGGCTCGGAAGTTGCGATAGTTCACCGCGAAAAACTGCGAACAGCGTGACGCGAAACGTCAGAAATAAAAGGAGCAGCGCCAGCCACAGGACCATGTCGGCGACGAATTGCTGAAACGGTTGGGTCGAGTCCGACTCAGGACTTGTCATTCCGCTGGCTCTAACTGCGGCTTCGATTTCCCGCCGGTCCTTGGAATGCGGGTGTCGAGGAATATCTTTCACCAGCCATCACGACAAAGCGCGAATTTCGATTTCACCAAATTGCAACTGCAGCGCGTCGCGGGCGACGTTGAGGAAATTGTCGGCCGCATCGGTAAGAGCGACCCGCAATTGACCATTGTTCATTGGCGCGGCACGAAGTGATTGTTCATCGAGCATATTCTCGATCGCGCGCGCGCAATTCTGGGCGGAATCTACCACCATGATTTGGCGTTTTAACACGCGCCCGATTGCGCCTGCCAGCAACGGATAGTGAGTGCAGCCCAGAACAAGCGTGTCGATGTCAGCCTTAAGCAGAGGTTCAAGATATCGCAGAATCATTCGATCGGTGATTTCGTCATTGAGCAGTCCTTCCTCAATTAGTGGAACGAGTAACGGACAAGCTTGACTGCTAACACGCACGTTACTATTGGCCGCGCGAAGCGCTTTTTCGTAGGCGCCGCTCCGAATTGTCCCGCGGGTGCCGATGACGCCGACGTGCAGATTTCGCGTTGCCGAGACCGCGGCGCGCGCCCCGGGCTCAATCACCCCGATCACCGGCACCGGAAACTTTTTTGTTAATGTTGGAAGAGCGACTGACGAGACCGTGTTACAGGCCACGACCAGCGCCTTTGCGTCGTCCTTCATCAACATCTCGGCAAGCTCGATCGCATAACGCTGGACGGTTTCGGGACTCTTCGGGCCGTAAGGCACACGCGCGGTGTCGCCAAGGTAGGAGATATTCTCATTCGGCAGCAAATCGCGGAGGGCCTTGACCACGGTCAGGCCGCCAATGCCGGAATCGAAAACACCGATCGGGCGTGTGTTGTTCATGCAGCGGCAAGAATCATCGCGCTAGGCATTTGTCGCAAGTCGTCAGGTAACGGCATTTGCAAACACGCTGTGGCTCTCGATGATTGAAACCGAAAATGGCCGAGCTTTCCAAAACTTACGATCCAAAAACCGTTGAGCCGAAATGGTATCAGCGTTGGATCGATAACCACGACTTCGAGGCGGATGCGACTTCGAAAAGGAAGCCGTTCTCGATTGTGATGCCGCCACCGAATATCACCGGTGTTCTCACGCTCGGCCACGTATTAAACAATTCGATTCAAGACATTCTGGCGCGGCGCGCGCGGATGCAGGGCTTCGAAGTGCTTTGGCTTCCAGGGATGGACCACGCCGGAATCGGAACGCAGACCGCGGTCGAAAAATGGCTGCGCAAGAATGAAGGCGTGACGCGACATGATCTCGGCCGTGAAAAGTTTCTCCAGCGCGTGCTCGAATGGCAGGACAAACACGGCGGCATCATTATTCAGCAACTGAAAACTCTCGGCTGCTCGTGCGATTGGTCGCGCCAGCGATACACGATGGATGAGTCGTACGCGCGCGCAGTACTCGAAGTCTTTGTCGATCTCTACAAAAAAGGCCTGATCTATCGCGGACGCCGGATGATTAACTGGGATCCGGCGGCCCAAACAGCTTTGTCGGACGAGGAAGTCATCAATAAACCGCAACGCGGCAATTTGTATTTCGTCCGCTACGAAATTGTCGCTCAGCCCGGGAAATTTCTGGAAGTCGCGACGACGCGGCCGGAAACGATCATGGCCGACACGGGGGTTGCAGTTCATCCCAACGACAAGCGCTACGCTAAACTCGTCGGCAGAGAGGTTTGGCGTCCGATTCCGCGCGAAAAAATTCCGGTTGTCGCGGACGATGCGATTGATCCCGAATTCGGCACCGGGATTCTGAAAGTCACGCCCGCGCACGATAAAGTCGATTTCGAGATCGGCCAGCGGCACCAATTGCCGGTGATCGATGTGCTAACCGCGGATGGAAAAATCAATTGTCCAGCCGTTCCGGAATTGCATGGTCTCGATCGTTTTGAAGCGCGCAAACGCGCTGGTGAATTATTGGAGGCGAGGGGCCTGCTCGCAAAAGCCGAGCCGCACGAAAACAATGTCGGCTTCAGTGATCGCAGCGATGTGCCGATTGAGCCAAGGCTAAGCGAGCAATGGTTTTTGAAATATCCCA
>JAJPJU010000271.1 GCA_021324035.1 Spartobacteria bacterium
ACGCGTCGAGCAAGACGTTTCAATTGATTCGGAAGCAAGGGCGCATCTGTCGCAACCACGGTGATGCAGGAACCGGTATCTTCGCCATAGACAGTCCCCGGAATTTCCTTCCCGACCGGAACCCCGGCGATGGTTAACAGTGCGCGACGCCCGAAGTTAGCCTGAACAAAAACGCCAACCGTGAACTTCTGAGCCGGTTTATCTTTGCCGACTTTGACTTCGACTTGGCGGGACGCCGTTCCGCTTCCGCCTTTGAATTCATAACAAATCATTCCCGTCCCGCCGCCGACGCTCCCCTCCTCGACCGGGCCGCCGTGGGCAGAATCAAGCGCGTGAAAAACGTCTTCGGGCTTCACGTGGAAACCGTTGGTGTCGTTCAACCACCCGTCCCAAGTCTCGGCCACGAGCGGCAAACTCCACCAATATCCGCTGGCATCTGCGGCGCCGTGTTTGATTCGCCAGGCGATCACCGCATCGCGGGCAACGCCGACACTGTGAGTGTTCGTGATAACAACCGGTCCTTCCAGAAACCCGCTTTCTTCGACCCAATTCGTGCCGGTCATTTCGCCGTTGCCGTTCAAACTAAAGACGCCGGCATAAACCGGATCGTTCAGCGAATCGTGGCCGCGCGGAATAATTGCAGTTACTCCGGTGCGAACCGGGCCTTTTCCTACGACAAGCTTTCCGTCGCCGCTGATCAGCGTTGTGTAGCCGACTTCGACGCCCGTGACGTCCGTGATCGCATCCAGCGCGCCGGGTGTGCCTTCAAATGGAACGCCGAGATCACGCGCGCGAACGGCTTTCCTTTCGGCAATGACTCGCGGCGGCGATTGCTGCGGTTCGCGCGCGTAAGACTTCACGCAGACGAAGAGAAAAATAAAAATGAGCAGTTTGTTCATTGTTTCGTCCATTTTTCCTCCGCGAACGTAACCCATTGGCCGTTTTCGACCTGGCGAATCAGCGAGGTCCAGGTCTTCGTTTGCGGATCGAAGGTAAACTTGTTAGTCAGCTCGCCTTTGCCAAACTTGAACTCAAGCGAATGAAGCGCGTCGTCGATCGTACCCCGGCCGAGTTCCGAGTCAGTGCCACCGAACACGTCGACCCAGTGGCAGACATAATTTTTCGCCGTCTTATCGAAACCGATGAAAACGAACGCTTCATATTCGGGCTTCGCGTCGGTCGCGCCGTAGTGAAACTCAATGAACTGATGATTTAACACCCATTGGCAACGGACACTGCTCTGCCGAACGCCACGCTTTCCCATGTTTCGTTCGACCTTCCAATCACCCACAAAGTTATCGAGGGACGGATCTTGAAGCGGCGGGGGTTGCGCGTTGCTGTTGGCAAGCACCAGAAATAGTAAGAACAAAACGGACGGGCTCGATTTTTTCATCAGTGATAGTTTTTTATTCGGGGCCAAAGTTGACGCAGGTCTCCGGTCAGTCCGCGGCACAGGAAAATATCGAAATGCTCGTCCCGCCGCGAGTACGGATGTTCGACGCGACCAACCGCCTCCACGCTCCGGAAGTGTTCGCGGTCCCCGGTTCCATCGCTTCCAAGAACAATCACGATGCCGCCGTCATAATCGCGCGGACCCCACAGCCAGTAACTTTGGTGATTGCAGATTGATTTTGGCAAACCGAGGCGAGGTCCGAAAAAATCGATCGCGCCGGCTTCGCCGTAGTTATTTGCGAAAATCGCAGTGCGCGCGCGTTCGTCAGCTGAGAGCGAATTGTAAGCCTGCGCAGTCGCTTCTGCCATTTCTCGCCAGCCGAATTCATCAGCAAAATATTGTGGCAACGGTCCAGTGCGCTGGTTCTCTGCTTTCGGCGGCTCAATCCCCAACTTCTTCTGATAGGCAATTGCCCCCTCAGGAGAAAACACGGGAGAAACTGTCGGCGCCAGAATTACTATCGACGCGACCAGGAGCAACCCATAAGCGACGCGGCTCCACTTGAACCGAACACTCGTGATTCTTTCGAACCCGACGGCACCGGCAGCAAACAACGCCGGATAAATCGGACTGAGGTAATAATTTTTGCCGCGCAGGGCGATGAATGTTCCAAGCAAGACCAGGTAAACAATTCCGAGACAGCGAAACCGTCGCTCCATGAGCAGCCAGATCAGTCCGCCGAGCCACAGCGGAAACAAAACCGGATTCATAATCTGCGCCTGATCGAGGACGAACGCGATCGGACCACGCACCACGTCGCGCTGGGTCTGCCGGATGTTGTGCATCAGCTCGAGGAAAGGCCAGTCGTGGCGGGCGAGCCAAATCAAGTTCGGAAGAAAAATCAGAAACGCGATTACTCCTCCGATCCAAAATTTTTTTGAGACGAGAAACAAGCGCTGACGCGTCAACGAAAGTGCGATCACAACCGCGACGACGAAAAACGCGATGCTGTATTTTGTTTCCATCCCAATTCCAGCAAGAATGCCAAACCAGATCCAATAGCGCGGCTCCTCACCATTGATCGCGCGGACAATGCACCAGACGCACGCCATCCACAGCAGCGGTTCGAACGCGTTCATGGTAAGCCAGTGATGCAAAATCAGGTAGATCGGCACGCAAATCACTGCCAGCGCCGAGAGAATTTGCGCGAACGGCCCGCCGCCGAGATCGCGAGCGAGCTTGCCCGCGAGCCAGACCGTCACTGCGCCGGCCAGCGCGGGAATAAGTCGCAGACCCACAAGCCAGTCGCCAAACAAATGCCGCGCGATCCAGGCAACCAGAGCGATCAGCGGAGGTTGGTCGACATAGCCCCAGTCGAGATGCTCACCGCAGGCCAGATAATAAAGTTCGTCACGAAAAATTCCATACCGTCCCGCCGTAGCCAGATGAAAAACCAGCTTCACCGCGGCCAATCCGAAAACGAACACCTGGGCGCTGGAAAATCGCTGCGATCTCGGTATTTCGTTCACGTTTTAACGCTGAGATTTCAATCCAATCAACTATCAACTATCAACCATCAATTTTTCTGTTTAGATTGATCCCGTGAGCTACGAAGTGTTCGCGCGAAAATATCGACCCCAGACATTCGACGATCTGGTCGGCCAGACTCACGTTTCCCGGACGCTGAAAAACGCGGTTACCCAAAATCGCCTCGCCCACGCCTATCTTTTTGTCGGCCCGCGCGGCACCGGAAAAACTTCGACGGCGCGAATTTTGGCTAAAGCGCTCAACTGCGTAAAGGGACCGACCGTTAATCCGGACAACACCTGCGACAATTGTAAGGAAATCGCGGCCGGTAATTCGCTCGATGTTCTGGAAATCGACGGCGCGAGCAACAACGGCGTCGAGCAGGTGCGGGAATTGCGCGAAAACGTGCGCTACGCGCCGTCAAAGTCGCGTTACAAGATCTACATCATCGACGAGGTCCACATGTTGACCTCGGGGGCGTTCAACGCGCTCCTTAAGACCCTCGAGGAACCTCCGCCGCACGTGAAATTTATTTTCGCGACTACCGAGCCACAGAAAGTGTTGCCGACGATTATCAGTCGCTGCCAGCGATTCGATCTCCATCGGATCCCGGCAAAACTCATCGCCGATCACCTGCAACTCATCGCCAGGAACGAGAAAGTTACCCTCGAACCGGCCGCCGCTCACGCAATCGCGCGCGGCGCGGAAGGCGGAATGCGTGACGCTGAGTCAATGCTCGATCAGCTGGTCGCGTTCTGCGGCGAAAAGATTGCCGAAAACGACGTGCTCAATGTTTTCGGATTCACCAGTGAACAGAGCGTGATCGATTTGACCGGGAAAATCTTTCGAGGCGAGACTGCCGCCGCGCTCGATGTTCTCTATCAGCAATGCGAAGCAGGCAAAGACATGATGCGGTTGATGTCCGATCTGATTTCATATTTGCGCGATCTTCTCGTCTTCAAGGCCAAGCCAGAAGCACTGAGCGACGATATCGATGCTGAATTGCAAAAGGCGCTCGCGACCCAGGCGAACCTGGCGGAAAACGACCGGCTTTTGGATTTGATCGACCAATTCGCCCAAGCCGAAGGCCGAATGAAATGGGCGCCGAACAAGAAATTACATTTCGAAGTCGCCATCATCAAAGCCATCCAGAGCCTGGGCCAAGCCACGCTTGATGAAGTGATCGAAAAGCTCGGCGAACTGCGCGGTGGCTCGCCGGGAGCGGAGTCCGTCCGGGCAACCGACAAAAAATCGAGCGCGGAAAAAAAAACGTTAGGCGCTGAGACCAAGCCGTCTTCTGTAGCGGCAAGCGTATTGCCTACATCGTCTTCGGTAGAGGCAGAGATGTCGCCTGCGATCGTAACTAAAGCGGTCGACACGGCCGCCACTACAACAGCAAAAGTCGCCGAATACCCTAACGGAGAGACCGATCCCGACAAAATTTGGCAAAGTGTTTACGCCAGGATCCCGAACACAAAAGCGTTTGTTCGAAATTCAGCCGCGGCCGCACATGTCCTGCCGAACGAGGGCCGGCATTTCGTTCTCGGGTTTTCGCCGGACCAGAAGTCCCCGATGGATATTCTCGGGACTCCCACCAATCGAAAATTGATCGAGTCGTTGCTTCACGAAGTGAGCGGCAAAGATTGGACGTTGAAATTGACGGTCCAAGAGGATTTGCCGAGCAAAGAACAACAAGCAGAGAATTATGCGAACAATCCGCTGATCCGCGAAGCCCTCGAGATTTTCAAAGGCGAAATCAGAAGATAGTTAAATCGTTAAATCACTAAATCGCTAACTAATTAGCCCATGAATCTGAACAAGTTGATGAAACAGGCTCAGCAGATGCAGGCCCAGATGGCCAAAACCCAGGCTGAGCTCGAAGAAAAAACAGTCGAGGTCACCGCTGCCGGCGGAAAAGTTAAGGTCACGGCAAACGGGGCCGGCGAAA
>JAJPJU010000135.1 GCA_021324035.1 Spartobacteria bacterium
GCCCAACGATCTCCATCCGGTCCGGAATATCGTTCGCGACTTTCAACGTGCTGTCGCCGATCGACCCAGTCGCGCCCAGCAATACGACGCGTTTACGTTTCATTTTTCGACAGAATGAACAGAATTAACAAAATTATCTAAAGCGATACCGCCTTCGGCTTTGGATGACGGAACTTTTTCTTAAATTCAAGCCGCTCCGATCCAAAATTCAAAAGCAGCCCTTCATCAATGCCCGTCGCGACAAGATAATTTACCAGCTGAACCTCGTGAATTCTCGCCAGCATCAGGACTGCTTTCGTTTCAATGATGAGCACATCGTTTACAAGCAAGTCGGCTACAAACGCACCAATAAGCTCGCCTTCATAGCGCACCGAAATCGGCTTTTCAGCTTCAACCTTCAGGCCGGCACGCCGCAGTTCCAACGAAAGCGCGTTTTGGTAAACGGACTCCAGGAAACCTGCACCGAGCGCCGAATGAATCTTCATCGCAAACCCAATGACCTTGCCAGGAAGGTCGTACTGTTCCGGGGCCTCTTTCATTCGAACAATTTTGTTCATTCTGTCCAAATCCTCAGGGCACTCGAATCACCAGGCGCAGGTAGAAGAACAAAAGCGGCGCGGTAAAAAGAAGGCTATCGACCAAGTCCAGGGCGCCACCGATTCCGGGAAGCAGATTTCCGGAATCTTTCACGCCGGTGCTCCGTTTGATAATCGATTCGGCGAGATCGCCGATGATTGCAGCGAATCCGAGAAACAGGCCAAGGATCGTCGCATGCGTCCAGGTCAGCAGCGACAAATGAACCGGCATTAATTTGAACAGGGCCAGACTGCACATCAGCGCGAACACCAGCGCTCCAAAAAATCCTTCCCATGTTTTCTTCGCGCTGATGTGCGGACTCATCAGATGCCGGCCAATCACGCTTCCGGTCAGATATGCGCCCATGTCGCTGAATTTTGTGACGGCGACCAGGTATAAAACGTAAAATTGACCGGTCACGATTCCGTTGGTCGAGCGCGGTGTGAGATAAAGAATTTTTGTGATGAAATTGAACAGCCACAGGACATAAAGCAGGCCGAACACGGTATAAGCCATCGTTCGCAATGGCTCGTCATGACGAAGGCCGGCAAACATCTGTCGGGTAAACACGGTCAACAGAAAGAAAAGCAAAACCGAAAGCTCGAAGTCGTACGATTGTGCGGGACCGACTTTCGAAAAATAATAGAAGCTCCCGACCAGCAGAATTGCGCCGCAAATCATTCCGATAATTTTGAAATTCGGCAGCGATGCGTGATCGAGCATTTCATAAAACTCCCAGAGCGCGATCAGTCCGAAGGCACTGATCAAAAACCAGAACAGGATTTCGTATCCGGAGAATGCGATCGCGAGGGCGATCGACCAAAGCACGATGGTACTGGCGAATCGAACAATGAAAGTCGATCGCGATGTCGCGGTTCGCGATTCAGCCTGTTCAACCGTCACGGGCATGACCTCCAATCTTCCCGATCGGATAGAAGTTTGTCCACAGATTACATAGATTTCCGCAGATTTAGTTTGGGAACCCGGGTGATTTAATGTGCGTGAATCTGCGAAATCTGAGGATAGAATTTAGGCTGTGCAGAAAACCATGAAGGCGGTGGTAAAGGCGAAAGCCGAGCCCGGACTCTGGCTCCAGGAGGTTCCAGTGCCGGATGTCCAAGGGGATGACGTCCTGATCCGGGTCCTGAAGACGTCCATCTGCGGGACCGACGTACATATATATAACTGGGATCCCTGGGCCCAGAAGACCATCCCCGTGCCCATGACCATCGGGCACGAATTCGTGGGGGTCGTCGAACAGGTCGGGAACCTGGTGAAAGGCTTTGCCAAAGGCGATCTTGTGGTCGGCGAGGGTCATATCACCTGCGGACATTGCCGGAATTGTTTGGCGGGCCGGCGTCATCTTTGCCCGAACACTCAGGGGGTCGGCGTGAACCGCCCCGGTGCATTTGCCGAGTTCGTCGCGATTCCGCAATCAAATTGCTGGCACGCCGATCCGTCGATCCCGCTCGATGTTCTTTCCTGCTTCGATCCGTTAGGCAACGCGGTTCATACAGCGCTGTCGTTCGATTTGGTCGGCGAAGACGTGCTCATCACCGGCGCCGGGCCGATTGGTTGCATGGCTATTCCGATCTGCAAACATGCCGGTGCGCGACACGTCGTGATCACTGACGTCAATTCCTACCGGCTGGAGCTTGCCTGGAAAATGGGGGTCGATCTCGCGCTCAACGTCCAGAAGGAGAAGCTGGGCGATGCGATGAAGCAGTTAGGCATGAAAGAAGGCTTTGACGTCGTTCTGGAAATGTCAGGCAATCCGAAAGCGTTCGACGACATTTTGCCGAACATGTTTCACGGCGGCAAAATCGCGCTGCTCGGAATCATGCCCGGCACCGCAGCGATCGATTGGAACACAATTGTGTTCGATCAATTGACGATCAAAGGAATCTACGGCCGCGAATTTTACGAAACCTGGTACAAGACGACTGCGCTCATCAAAGGCGGCGTGGATATCCGGCCGCTCATCACCCATCATTTCCCGTACACTCAATTCAACGAAGCGATCGAGCTCGCGAAATCCGGCAATTCCGGCAAAATCGTTTTGACCTGGAGCGAGCAGTAGCCCTCGTGCGCAGCGAAATCGTTCGCCGCGTCGAATTTACGCTGCCTCTTCCGCCATTATCCGATCGGGTTAATCCCGAAGAGGACATCCCAGTGTGGCAGGTTGAAGGTTGGCGCGACTAACGGCCCAGAATTATTGTAACGCTGCAGCTTCCTGGTCGCGGCCTTCCAGCTCGAGCACCATTCGTTTGATGTGCTTGTAGCCCTGATGCGATTGCAAGAACTGCAAACTTTCGTGCGGATCGCCCCAGTGGAGAATCTGAATCGGCTCCTGCCGCGCGCCCCACGCGTTCATGTCGCCGGGGTTGGCCATGTAGAGATCGATCGTGTTTCGCCCACTCAGCGCCCAGCCGTAATCTTCGACCCGGTACATTTGCCCGGTCGACAACAACCGGAAAGTCGTTCCCACCGGCCATCGCGACCAATCGGCGGCGGCGCTTCCAATCCGCGGCGGTAATTTGCTGACTGCAATCGCGCGCTTTCCGCCCCGCGTTATCACTGGCGTCGCCTTCGTCGTTTTCGTAACCCGCGTTGTTGTCACGGTTGTCGTGGTAACGCGCGTCCCCTTCTTCGGTTTGTCCATCGAGAACTTCTCGAGTTTCGCGTCTCCACTCGAAATGTTGATCACGTCGGTGTCGTCACTATCGGAGATTGCGCGGGCCTGACGAACGTTCTCAGCCCGATGGATTGCCGGACTGGCGGCATGCAATTCTCCGCCGAGTGCGTTGCGTGCGCCGTACTGGGTGTGATCGGCTTCGGTGTGGGTGTAAGCGGTAGTGCGAACGTGTTGAAATTCCGCCTTGGCAATCGGCGCTTCGTAGGCCGGGAGATTACGCGCAGTTCCGCCGGTTTCGCATCCACTGAAGAGAAGGATTGCGAGGAAGGCCGCGAGAACGGCCAGGGCGAGGCTGCGAAGTTCAGCGTGGGTCAAGGTAGATCGCCGGCGAACTTATTAACACTTATTCACAACCTCGCAAGTTTCTTTTTTCCGGACATAATTCTGAGTCACGCACCCAACCGCATTGAATCCGAAATTCATCAGATACGCCGAGTGGCTGATGGCAATTGTCCTCTCCCTGCTCGTGGTGTTCTTACTCGTCGTCCGCGCCACTCATGCGGGCGCGCTCTGGCGGGATGAATGCGATTCTCTCGAGCTCGCGCGAATGCCCGGGCTCGCCGACATCGTTCACAATTTAAAATTCACGTCGTTTCCAATTCTTTTCCCAATCACAGTCCGATTTTTCACGTCTCTTTTTGGAACGAGCGACGCGAGCTTGCGCTGTTTTGGTTTGCTGGTTGGGGTTGGCCTGCTGGCGGTAGCCTGGTTCAATGCAAAGAACCGTGGCGATGTGCCGTTGATTCTGCCCGCGCTGGTTGGTCTCAACGTGACGTTTCTCACCGTTGGAACCTGGATCCGTGGCTACGGGCTCGGTTCAGTCCTGGTAACGCTTGCCTTTGGATTGACGGTCCTGTTTATCGCCCACCCAACGGTTCTCCGCCTCGTCTTGATGTTCGTTTGCTACATCGCAAGCATGCAATCGCTCTACTTCCCCGCCGCGATCGTCCCAGCGTTCCTTCTCGCCGCCTTTGCGATTTGTCTTTTCCGGCGGGAATTCAAATGGGCGCTGGCACTATGCGCGGTCGCGACAGTCTGTGCGCTTTCTTATGTGCCGAAATTCCTGACCTACCTGGAGATTCGCAATTGGGTCGTCGCGCTCCAACGAAAGACAACTGCGGGCGAGCTCTGGCGCCAATTCATACTCGCCTGCGGCGAACCGAGACGCGTTATGCCCTGGATTTGGCTAACGATTCTGATTTTTTCGATCGCGGTTGCGCTTTGGATCATTGCCTCACGATCGCGCCGCGAACCCGCGGTCGCGAACGTTCTCGCATTTGCCGTAATCACGACCGCGTTGGCGTTGCCGCTGTATTTCATTTTTCTTTGGACGCTGCGCAATATTCCCGAGACGCGTTATTACCTCAGCCTTCTGTGCCTGCTGGCTGCCGTCATCGAAACGATTGTTGGATTGATGATCCATTTTTTCTGGATCCGGGTCGCGCGACTCGTTGTCGCCATTGGGCTGGCCGTCGCATTGCCAGTGTTTGCCTGGCCGAAGATCGTCGAGCGCGAAACAAACCTCGATTTACTTGCGCGAAACTTGGAGCGATACACTCGCGAGCGCGATCTTATCATTGTGAACCGCTGGTTCCTGGCGCCGGGGTTTAGCTGGTACTATCATGGCCAGGCCCGCTGGATGACTCTGCCTGAGCTCAGTGAGAAACGAATTCACCGTTACGATTTACTGATCGCAAAAATGCAAACCGCCGACGCGCTGGCCGACATTCGGACCGCAATTTCCGAAACACTCCAATCAGGAAACCGGGTTTGGCTGGTCGGCGGTGCCCAATTATCCCAGCAAGGGCAGCCGTTAATTCTCGGTCCTGCGCCCGATCCGCAATACGGATGGGATTCCGGGATGTACGATTACGCGTGGGCGACACAGCTCGGTTCATTTCTTCAACAGCACGTCGTTGACGGCGAAGTTGTGCTTTCGCCAATGCGCAAAGTTAATCAAAACGAAAATGTGCCGCTTCTGATCGCGCGAGGCTGGAAAGAGTAGAACTCAATCTTGAAATCGCCTGGTCCAATAACTAATTCCCGCCGAATGCGCCCGGTTGCTTGGAACTCGATTTTCTTGGTGCTCGCGCTGTCTGCCGGCTTTCCCGCGGCCAGGGCGAATGGAGATTCGCTTCAAAAGCTTCGTGTTCAATGCGCGTTCGCGATCCAAAATGGGCTCGATTTCGTTGCTGCGAGCCAAACTGCACCCGGCGGTTTCATCACCGAATGCTGGCATGTTGACGCGCCCGAGCAAAGGACTCCGGTCGATGCAGTTTTTACCGCTTCGCAGATTCTTTATTCGTTGTCGTTTTGTGGTGAGTCCGCGAGCGCGCGCGGAACCGAAGAACGCGCCGCCAAATATCTCATTGGCCAGCGCGAGGCGCCCGGCGTTTGGCATTATTACGGTGCGGGCACGGACCTCAAAATCTCTCCCGACGTCGACGACACTTCCGTGGCATGGGCGGC
>JAJPJU010000137.1 GCA_021324035.1 Spartobacteria bacterium
CGAGCGCGCGCGTCTGGTCCGCTGTAGCCGAGGTCGATGACCCCGGCCGGCCGGCATCACCGATGCCGGCTACAACAACGCCGACGCCGTTTCTCACAGAGACGGCCTACAATTCCGGATGCGAATGCTGCGACGGGCGGACGCGCAGAAAAACCTGAAAGCCGTAACCCGGTCCGCCGCCGTAATAGCGGTCGAGCTCGCCCGGCCAGAAATCGAGTGTGACCTGGCCTCCAACACCGACGTCGATGTTATTTCCGTGAGACAGATCGCGCACGTATCCAATCGAGATCGCGTTTAAGGAAAAAATTTCGTCGTGATCGACAGGGGCAAGCACCAGCTCGTGTCCCGATTTCTGCACCCACTCCCATCGGCCGTAAACGGTATCGCGCTCGTGCTGATAATCGGTTTCCAGCAGGACTGACTCCGTTTTTCCTTCGTGAGTGTCGTCGTTTTGTCCCCACACCAGCGATGTCGCCCAGTTCGAATCCGGGCCGAGCCTCTTATTATATATGAGCGATGCGGTGGTGCGGTGACGGTTTGCTTCAGGATCGAGCCCTTCCGGGCTTTTGATGTAGCCGTGCGAGACCTGGAGTGCGAGGTCCGGCGTCGGGTTCCAGGAAATTCGGCCGCTGTAAGAATCGAACCGCGGCCGATCGAAATCGTAACGGTCTTCGTCCGGCTCGCGCCCGGTGAAAATGCTGCCCTCGACCTTTAACGTTTTCCACTGCAACCCGGCCGTCGCGACTCCGAACGTGACGTGAGTTGAATCCTGCCAGTGATGGGTGATTGGCGCGTCCGGATCGTCCATCGCGCTCGGGCGATGCATGAAGGTCGGCGGGCCGAGCGCCGGTTCGCCTGGATAACCGAAGTAAACGTAGCCGCTGACATCGTTGACAATCTTCTGGGAGAGCGAAAAGGACAGTTCGTCGAACAGATCGTGAGGATGTTGTCGGTCGTGCAGCGGTTCATCGTGCCAGGACTCGCCGCTTTGGAATAATAGCGGATAACCGCGGCCGCCTTCAGTCAGCGGATCGAGACTCATCATCAAGCGCAATCCCACTTGCGTGCTGTCGCTAAGGTCGTGGGAAAACATTCCCATGATCCAATTGGGCGCGTCGATCCGATCGTCGCCGCGATCGCTGCTGACGTTGGTGTAACGCGGAAAGATCGCGCCGTGCAGCATCAACATGTCGTCGCCGAACATGAACATGTGGCCGTAGACTGGTGAGGAATCGGGCAGCCAACTCGTGCCCGAACCTTCGCGATTCATTGGGTCGGCAACGTTGATGGAAGAATGCATCGAATGCATCGAATCTTCGATGTTTGATGTTTGATGTTTGATGTGCTCGGCGGCCTCGGCCTCGCCGGACGGCAACGCGGTTCCGTTGCCATCGTGCATTGGGTGTTCTGACTTCGATGTTGGATGTTCGACGTTCGGCGCCTGCCCGCCGTAACCTTGGCGAAGGAGGGTTGACCGCTTGTCCTTCAAAGGCACGAGTGTCATCCCGCATTTCGGACATTTGCCGGGTTCGGCGCGCACAATTTCCGGATGCATCAAGCAGGTGTAGAGCGTCCGAGCCGGAGTGACGGCAGATGACGGCGAATGGTCGCCAGGTTGCGCAATGACGTTGGCAGTAGCGGCAAATGCCAATGCGCTTAACAAAATTAAAATTCGTTTGCTCAATGTTGGTCTGTGGTGGCAGCCGTCCCGACTACTGCTTGAACGCGTTGCAGGCGAGACGCCTGCCGCCACAGCGGAGTTTCGCGATCGCGGATCGCGGTTAGGCCAGAAACGGCGGAGCGTGCGCGCGCAGGCTCCGGTTCAATTCCGTGAACGACGTTTTACCGGGTGGCCCGGTATCGAGAGTTGCCGGTTCAATCGAAATTTTCGGCGGAAAAAAAAGTACGAATTCGCGAAAATCGAGAAGCGGAAGATCGACCAGCGCGGGCGCGACAGTTTTCAGCGGCATCGTCGCGGTAGCTCGAAGAATTTTGCAGCACTCGGTGGTCGCTGGTTTTTGCTGAGGCTTCGGCTTGGAATGAAACGGGCAACCGCCGGTCGTTTGAGTCGCTTTCGCAACCGCCGCATTCAACGCGCAATGATTCGAAAGCGCGATCCAGGAACAAATCGTGATCGCGACGATCAGGCACGGTGCGGTCGATCTCACGCCGACTAAATCGCCGACGGGGAGCTAATCTTCAAATGTTTTCTTGGGAGGCGATCGGCGCGGCGCCAGTAGCAGCAATTTCAGGCGGCGCTTCCGGAACTGCGTTGGCTGGTCCAGTTGAAACCGCGTAGGTTCCTTTGATACGGGTCGACATCAACATCGCTGTGAACAGCAACGCGGCTGCGAGATAGTAAGGCGCCCCCGGAACGTGCACGGGATTTTTTGGATTAATGAACCAGCCGAAGACTTTCAGAAAAATCCAGGGTCCGATGATGAAGGTGATGGAGCGCATGCTTTGGATCGCGCCTTGCAGTTCGCCTTGTTCCTTTTCGCTGACCCGATGCGTCATCATCGATTGGGCCGCCGGCATGGCGATGTTCCACAATGAAATAACCGGGATCGAAGCAAGATAGACTGCGCTATTTCGGGCCCAGCCGGCAATGGCCATTCCCACAGCTCCGAAAAACTGGCCCGTGTAAAGAGTGCGCTTTTCGCCCCAACGCTTCACCGCTCGACCAGTTAGGCCGCCGGAAATTGCAGCCGTGCAAATGCCGACCACCATCAACGAAAGCCCGATCCATTTCTGGTTCCACGCGTACCGATAAATAGCATACAGCGCCCAAACGCTAAAAACATTGTGCGCGGTGTAGGCGAGAAACTGAATCGTGGCCAAGCGCCACAACTCGGGATGCGATCGCAACAAGACCAGCGAGCCAACCGGATTTGCGCGACGAAGCGCAACCGGTTTCCGCTGTTCCTGCGCTAGCGATTCCGGCACGAACAAAAACCCCCAGAGCCAGTTCGTGAGACTCAAGCCCGCGGCGACCCAGAACGCCAGCCGCGGATTGATGTCACCGACCAAACCGCCGATTGCGGGTCCGAATGTGAAGCCGACGCCGAACGCGACGCCGATCATTCCGAAAGCGCCGGCCCGTTTTTCCTTCGGAGTCACGTCGGCGATGTAAGCCATCGCAGTTGGAATACTCGAAGTCGTTATGCCCGAAATGATGCGGCCGAGAAACAGCCAGCCAATTGTCGGCGAAAGCGCCATCACGACGTAGTCGAGCCCCAGTCCAAGGTTCGAAAGCAAGATAATCGGCCGTCGGCCGAACCGGTCCGACAGAACGCCCAGGACCGGCGAGAAAACGAATTGCATCAACGCGAACACGACCGCGAACCGCGCGCTCCAGGTGGCCGCATCAGTCATTCGTCCGCCGAGAAAATCGAGGATCAGTTTCGGCAAAACGGGAATAATCAATCCCATTGCCAGGATATCGAGGGTCACAGTGACCAGAATGAAAATGACGGCGGCCTGGCGGTTCTTCATTTAACAGTGGCGAGTGACGAGTGACAAGCAGTCAGACTATTAATTCTTTACTTGTCACCTGTCACTCGTCACTTGGAAAAATGTATATTCCAGCACCGAACCGTGTGGAGAATGGAGAATCGATCAACGCGTTCATTCACGCCCACGGTTTCGCGACCCTGATCTCGGCCGGCGGTAACGGGATCGTGGCCAGTCATCTGCCCGTGTTATTCGATGAAAACGCAAACGTGCTTCGCAGTCACATGGCGCGGGCGAATCAGCAATGGACAGACTTCGACAAGGGCAATGAAGTGCTTTGCATTTTTCACGGACCGCACGCCTACATCTCGCCGTCCTGGTATGAACAGCAGCACACAGTTCCGACCTGGAATTACGCGGTCGCTCACGTTTACGGGAAAGCTTCCCTGGTCGATGAAACGGAACTGAAGCAGATCGTTCTCGAGACGACCGCCAAATTCGAGTCCGCGATGCCTCAGCCGTGGAAGATGCCGTTATCGGAACAGGAAATCGCCGGGATGTTGAAGGCGATCGTTGGTTTTCGAATCGCGATCACACGGGTGGAGGCGAAGTTCAAGCTCGGTCAAAATCGATCCCGTGAAGATCAGGA
>JAJPJU010000003.1 GCA_021324035.1 Spartobacteria bacterium
CAACTTCAAACGCATCGTCACCGTGGAGATGAATGACCAGGGCTTGTACGGCTACGGCCAATTGGCCACGATTCTGCGGGCCCGCTATTGCGAACCGAAGATCACCAGTTTTACCAAGACCGACGGGCTCACCTTCCGCGTGAAAGAAATCCTGGAAGGGGTATTCCAGGGAAAATCGTTTGCCGCGCGAAACATCCCGCGCGACGGCGCGGCCGTTACTCACTCCGGCACTGCCCCGGAAAACGTGAAACATCTAAAGGAAGTCGTTCCGCAAGGAGTCGGGTGAACCGGAAGAATACAGGACAGGATTAACAGGATTCTAATGATTGGGTCTCGTAAGAATCGGGGAAATCCTGTCTAGAAAACAATTTTATGGACGAAACAAAACCAAACGGCTCCGAAGGTGTAGAGGCGGCCGTGTCGGACGCAGTCGCCGAACCGCCACGCGAAAAGCTAACCAAGAAAGCAATCACCGCCGATCACCCGACCTGGTGCCCAGGCTGCGGCGATTTCGCCGTGCTCGCTTCGTTCTACAAAGTTCTCGAGAAACGAAACGTCGAGCACGAAAAGATCGTCACCCTCGCTGGCATCGGTTGTTCGTCGCGCTTTCCCTATTTCGTTAACGGCCACGGCGCGCACTTCATCCACGGTCGCGCGGTTCCACTCGCGTCCGGCATCAGCCTCGCCCGGCCCGATCTTCACGTGTTCCTCTTCGGCGGGGACGGTGACGGTTTCTCCATCGGCGGCAATCACGTCGATCACGGCGGCCGCAAGAACATCAACATGACCTATTTCATCATGGACAACTTCGTCTACGGCCTGACGAAGAAACAAACTTCGCCCACTTCGCCGATCGGGTTCAAATCCAAGACCGATCCGCAGGGCGCGATTGATCAGCCGGTCAATCCGATGAAAAAATTGATTGCCGGCGGCGCGACATTTATCGCCCGCACTCACGCGTCCCAGGTCAATCACATGATCCAAATGCTCGAGCGCGCGATGGATCACCAGGGTTTCAGCGTCATCGAATGTTTGAGCGAATGCGTCGAATTTTATCCGGGCGCATTCGATCCGGCCAATCCGCGCAAAGGCGGCAGCTTCGAGCTGATCCAGGAAAAGAAATGGGACGACACGCCCGAGGACGAGTTGAGGCACGACGTCACCGACGAGCTCGCCGCCTACAAATTAGCGCAATTGCCTTTCCCGGGAGTCTTCGGAGTATTTTTCCAGTCGGACAGGCCGACAAAGAACGCTTTGGAAAAGAAGTGGATTGAGAATGCTCGCGAAAAAACCGGCAACCTCTCCGACCTAGCGACGTTACAAAAGACATTCGACAGAATGAAGTGACGCGTTTTCTCGTCACACGTCACACGTCACTTCTTAATGTTGTAGTGGCGGCCGTGTCGGCCGCAACATTCCCCTGTCGAAAGACAGCCGTCCGATCCAAACTCTTGAGATTTCACTCTCGAAACACGATCCTAAGTCAATGGAGACGCTGAGTGATCATTCGGGAGTTCCGGTTCATCCGCCGCTGTGGTTCTTGTCAGCGCTGCTGCTGGGCGCGTTGCTCGATGATCGCGTTTATCGGCTCCTGATCTTTACCAACAACACCGGGCGCTGGATTGGCGTCGTTGTCGCAATAATTGGGATCGCGCTGGTGGCAACCGGACGGGCCACAATGGTCAGGCATGGAACCAACGTGAATCCAACTCAACCGGCAACGACAATTGTCCAGACCGGACCGTTTCGGTTTACCCGAAACCCGCTCTACGTCGGGCTGACTATAATCTACGTCGGACTATCCTTCGCGCTGAACACCTGGTGGAGTTTGTTCCTCCTGATTCCGGTCTGGATCGTGATGCATTTGTTTGTGGTCCGCCGCGAAGAAGCCTATCTCGAAAGAAAATTCGGAGAAACCTACCTGACCTACAAACGTCGCGTGCGTCGCTATTTGTAACGATCAGGTTCTTCGCGCGGAGCAATTCCGCGGTCTCCGTTCTCCCTTCTACCTTCTACTTTCTTCTAGCGACTCGTCACTTGCCACTGGCCACTGGTCACTCTTCAAGCCACCGGCACGACCGTAGTCTCCGCCATTTCAACAGGCGCAACTTCCGCCTTGTCCGTGATGAGTTTTCGCAAGTATGGGATGAGCACGAGCAAACCAACACCGACCGCTAAGGTGATAAGACCGAGTTGGGTGAAGAGTTTGATGTAACCGGGATTGGTCGAGACCGCCGTCGCGCCGGTTGGATTCGGGATCATTCCGGAAAAATCGCCGGCGAACAGCGACGCGAGCCCGGTCCAGAGCATCCAGCTGCCCATCATGATCCCTTGGTATTGGCGCGGTGCGAGTTTGCCGATCATCGCGTAACCGATCGGCGAGATGAGAAGTTCGCCGATGCTCTGCAAAACGTAACTCCAGAACAACCAGCTGAATCCGCTCAAGCCGTTAACGCCGGCCAGTTTAATGCCGACCGGCAAAATCAGAAACGCGATCGCCATCAACAACAGCGAAGCCGCGAACTGTTGCGGAATATCGATCCTCCAACCGCGCCCGCGCATTTTGGTGAACAAGGCCGCGAGCAACGGACCG
>JAJPJU010000255.1 GCA_021324035.1 Spartobacteria bacterium
CGCAGAGCGTTGGATAAATCTCACCCCCTCCGCTCTCTTCGAATCGAAGGTGAAAAAATCTCAGAACCTCGGCAGCGATTATCCGGATGGTCTTGGTGAGTAAAAAATCGCAACTCATTAGTTCATCGTAAGGCAACGCCTAGCGTTTTTACTTTTTTGTCGACAATTCGTAAGAACCTGTTACACGCTGAAACTCACTCAAAATGGTTCTGGAATTTTGGGAGCACGAAAATTCTCCCGGTCGTTTCTGGTCCTCTTTCAGAACTTGCAGTCGCGGGGTTGGCCACCGGGAAAAATAACCCACCTATCCATCATCCTATGACCTCATTTGCCCAATTCATCCGCTCCACCGTTGCCAGGATTACGATTCTGCTGATAGCGCTTTTTGTTTTAGGCGTTCCTGTGAGATCGCAGGCGAGCAACACTCCCGTCGCGAGTCCAACTCCAACTCCTTGCCTTCGGGGTTGCGGCACGCCCACGCCAACGCCAACTCCCAACCCAACACCTATTCCCTCGCCAACCCCGACTCCAACACCAACACCTGTTGCTTCGCCAACGCCCACGCCGACGCCTACTCCCACGCCAGTTGACGGCGATGTCGGCAATCAAAACACCTCTGAAGGTGTCGGTGCGCTAGCCAGCCTCACAACCGCTTGCTGCAACACCGCAATGGGTTTTGATGCGCTTACTTCCGACACAACCGGCGCTCAAAACACCGCGACTGGTGCTAACGCACTCTTTCAAAACACGACCGGGAACAACAATACCGCGACTGGTCTTAGCGCACTGTATCAGAACACTATTGGCAGTAACAACACCGCCACGGGTGAAACTGCGCTGAATCAGAATACTACCGGCAACAATAATACGGGCACTGGTTTTGGCGCGCTCTACAGCAACACAACCGGCGTGGAAAACACAGCTACCGGCTATCAGGCGCTTTATAACACAACCGGCACCCAAAATACGGCTATGGGTTCTACGGCACTGTTTACCAACACAACCGGCAGCTACAACACGGCTACCGGTAAGTATGCGCTGCAATTCAACACAACCGGCGGCGAAAACACGGCCTTGGGTTATGGTGCTGGTTATAACCTCACCACGGGCAACAATAATATCGACATCGGCAACGTAGGTGTTGCTGGCGACGACAGGATCATCCGCATCGGTGGCGACCCCAGCGGAGTATATGGAGCCCAGACAGCCACGTTTATTGCCGGCATCAACGGAGTCGATAAGAGCAGTGGCAGTCCAGTCTTCATTGATGCGAATGGCCAACTCGGCACTGGAACATTTACAACTGGTCCGGCTGGCCCAACCGGTCCGACTGGAGCGACAGGTGCGACGGGCAATCAAGGCATTCAGGGAAACACGGGACCGACCGGCGCGACAGGTGCGACAGGCAATCAAGGCATACAAGGAAACACGGGAGCTACCGGCGCGACAGGTGCGACGGGCAATCAAGGCATACAAGGAAACACGGGAGCTACCGGTGCAACTGGACCGACCGGCGTAACTGGAGCAGCCGGTCCTACCGGCGCAACCGGCGCGACAGGCTCGCAAGGTATTGCGGGAGCTACCGGCGCAACGGGAGCAACTGGTGCTACTGGCGCAACCGGCCCAGCCGGTGCGATCGGCGGCTCAGGGACCGCTAATTATCTGCCGGTATTTACCGATGCGACGGACCTCGCGAATTCAATCGTTCAGCAGGCACAACCGACCGGCTGGAGCAACGTGAGCGTCGGCATCGGCGGAACTCCGGGAAGCGGCGGGGTCAGCTCGCCCAACGGCATGGATCTCCTCGGAACGGTGACAGAGGGAACCCCTAACGGCTACAACGTCACCCAACTCGTCGTCGAGGGGAACCTCGCCTCTAATTTCTTCGCCCAGGCATACATGCGTGGAGTAATTGTTAGTCCGACGTTCAATTTTAGCCAGGGATACGGCAACGCCGCCGAAGGAATGTACATCGGGGCACCCAACATCGGCGCCGGATATTCGAACGTGGTCGCGAGCCTCGAACTTGGACAGCCGGCGTCTGGTCCAGCCGGGACTTCCTGCAGCGCCGCACTCAACATCGACATGCCCAACCAATCTGGAAACTGCCCGGCCGGCTCGAATCGAGTCTGGTCCATTTACGACGGCAGCACCAATAACAGCTTTTTCGCCGCTAACGTAGGGTTCGGTGAGCCCCTGCCCATCTATCCGATCCAGACGGGCGCCGGCGCATACGTCACGACCGGCGGTGTCTGGACCAACGCTTCCAGCCGCGCACTGAAGAAAGATATCCAGCCGCTCCCTGCCCAAGACGCGGCCCAGGTGCTTGCGGGGCTGGAGCCGGTCACATTCAAGTACAAGGTTAACAACGAACCGCACGTCGGCTTTATTGCTGAGGACGTCCCGAATCTCGTCGCTTCGGCCGACCGCAAGGGTCTCAGCGCGATGGACGTTGTCGCCGTGCTGACCAAGGTGGTCCAGCAGCAGCAGACGGAGATTGACGCGCTTAAAGCGCAAGTGAAACAGCAAGCTGCCCAGATCCAAACGGTGAACGACAAGGTCGAGCTCGTAAAACCTGCGCCACAGACGGTTCAGAATAATCACTAATCAAGTAGTCAATAAGCAGCCGTCATGCTTCAACGCGTGACGGCTGTTTTGCACTTCGGCAGGACGAGGCTTGCTGATAAAATGGTTTGATGCCTAAGCGCGTCGGAGTTGCATTGCTCGCACTGATCCTCCTTGCGACCTACGCGACCCATTTTCACAACAGTTTTCATTTCGACGACGCGCACACCATCGTTAACAACGCCGCGATTCAGTCCTTGCGGAACATTCCGCGGTTTTTCGCCGACGCGCGAAGCTTCAGCTCGCTCCCGAGCAATCAATCGTATCGGCCGCTCGTTTCGACACTATTCGCGATCGATTACAAACTTGGCGGATTAAACCCGTTTTGGTTTCACTTTTCGATCTTCGCAGTTTTCCTCTCGCTCCTGATCTTACTCTTTCTCTTTCTCGATCATCTGCTCGATCAAGCAGGGCGCTCTGCCGCGAATGTCTGGATCGCATTCGGCGCGGCAGCACTTTACGGATTGCATCCGGCCAACGCCGACACGGTGAATTACATCGTCGCCTCAGCCGAAATCATTTCGACGCTCGGAATCGTCGGCTCGTTCGTAATCTACCTCGCGTTTCCTGAGCTGCGCCGATTTTACATTTACACCCTGCCGGCAACGATCGTCATTCTGGCGAAACCGCCGGCGGCGATCTTTCCCGCGCTTCTGGCTGCCTATCTCGCTGTGTTTTCCGATTCGTCAGCGAAGCGTCGTCTGTTGGACGTAGCCGTCCCTTTTTTGTTTTGCGCGGCTGTGTTGCTTGTCGTGGAGGCAATGACGCCCCAAACGTGGGTCGCCGGCGCGCGTGACGCTCACAATTATCTGATCACCCAGCCGTACGTTACGCTGCTCTACTTTAAAACCTTCTTTTGGCCGAACGATCTATCCGCCGATTACGACTTGGATCCATTCACGACGACCGACGACGCGCGCTTTTGGGCCGGACTCCTGTTCGTAATCGTACTTTTGACGGCATCTATCTCATGCGCCCGATACCGCCGGACTCGCGTCATCGGTTTCGGCTTGCTCTGGTTCTTGATCGCACTCCTGCCGACATCGTTGTTTCCGCTGGCGGAAGTGATGAACGATCATCGCACATTTCTTCCCTACATCGGCCTGGTGATCGCGCTTGCCGGCATGGTTTCACTGGCTTGTAGCCGCCTCGCTGTGCGAAGCGCGCGTGTCGCGCAAACCGCGACGATTACAATCGTCGTCATCGCGCTATTTGTTCTTTGCACGAGCGCCTTTGCCACTTTTCAGCGCAACAAAGTTTGGAGAACGGAAGAGACACTTTGGCGGGATGTGACGATCAAGAGCCCGAATAACTCTCGCGGCCTCATGAATTACGGCAACACGCTAATGGCGAAAGGCGATTTCAACGGCGCGCTCGATTACTTTCATCGCGCGCTCGCGCTTGCGCCGCAGTATTCGGTTTTGTTCGTGAACCTTGCAATCGCCGAAGACGCTACCAATCAAAGCGCGCTGGTCGAGCAACATTTCAAGGAAGCGATGCGTTTGGCGCCGAGTTCGCCCGACAGTTACACGTTTTACGCCCGTTACCTGTTGGCCCACTCACGCGCGGAAGAAGCCGACTCTCTGATCCACCACGCGCTCTCTTTAAGTCCGACTGATCTGACGGCGCGCGAGCTCCTCGCACAATCAAATCAGCGTCAAACAGCCGAGCAATATCTCGGGCTCAGTCTTCAACGTTACGACCAGGGGCGCTTTTCGGAATCGATCACGGCTGCGCAAGACGCGCTTAAGCTCAGACAGGATTATGCCGAAGCTTGGAACAATATTTGTGCGGCAAACAACAAGCTCGGCCGCTACCAGGAAGCCGTAAACGCTTGTGAACAAGCACTGCGCATCAAACCGGATTTCGATTTGGCCCGAAACAATCTGCAATACGCGCGCGAACAGGCCAAGACGTCGCCCCAATGACATCCATCTAATCCTTCGATGAAAGGTGTAGTGGCACCCGTGTCGGGCGCAGTTGCCTAAGTTTTGCGGCCGGCACGGCCGCCTCTACAGCGTTTTCGACAAGACAAATCGATAGACAAGAGCCGCGCTTAATATTCCTAGCACAGCGGCGCAAACAACATCTGAGAACCAGTGCGCGCCGAGATACATGCGCGAAAAGCCGATCAGCAACGGAATCGAGAGACACGGCAGCCCGATCCGCCAATTCGCCAGCAACAAGACGGCAAAGAATCCGAGCGAGGCGTCCACATGTCCCGACGGGAATGAGTGATACTTCGAATCACTCCATCGCGGACCATTCCACATTTGTTCGGATTTGACTGATGGCCGCGCGCGCCCGGTCGTAACTTTGATCGCGCGACCGGCCAGGCCGGCGATTGCCAACGCGATCAGCATCGCCAGAAAAATCCGCATCCACTTTTTGCTTCCGCGCGCCCACGCGACGCCGATGCCAGCCAAGCCAACCAGAAAATGCCCGGGCCAATCACCAAACCGGCTCACGTTTCGCATCAAGTTGTGCATGCCCTTCGTTTGGTGATTCGTCATAAAAACGGCCACCGAATGGTCCCAATAAAACGCCAATCCGATTGCGGCCGCGGCAAAGATGATGCCAATCGTCCAATAGAAGGCGGCGGGACTTTTCACGAGGACAATTCTTAGCTGGTAAAACGCTCCGTGAACAGGGATCAGTATGCACGTGCCGAACCGCGTACTCGTCACTCGTCATTCGTCACTCGTCCCTGTCGTTTTCTTTTTGGCCTGCCTCGCTTTCCATATCCTTGGGACATGGAGCGTTCCGTTGATCGATCGCGACGAGCCGCGATTCGCGGAAGCTTCGCGGGAAATGATCGAGCGCGGTGATTACATCGTTCCGCATTTCAATAATCAGCTTCGTCTCGATAAACCGCCGCTCACCTATTGGGCCCAGGTCGCCAGCTACAAGATTTTTGGGGAGAATGATTTCGCGGCGCGCTTTCCTTCCGCGGTCGCCGCGGCGCTTGTTGCGATAACGATTTTGGGATGGGGCCAAAAGATCGGCGGCGATCGGGCTGGCTGGTGGGGAGCAATTGTTTTCACGCTGTCGGTGCAGACGTTTGTTCACGGCAAAGCCGCAGTCGCAGACATGTGGCTGGTCCTGTTCATGACGACAGCACACTGGGCGGGATGGGAATTAATTGCGAAGCGCGAAATGCGAAATGCGAATTGGAAATGGTGGTTATGTTTCTACGTCTCGCTCGCACTTGGATTTCTCGCCAAAGGACCGATTGCCTGGACGCCGTTTCTGACTCTCGCGGCAGTGAAATATTTTTCGCGTGAGGTCGACTTCGCGCGGCATTTCAAATTTGTCCGCGGAATTTTGTTGATGTTTGCAATCGTCGCGCTGTGGGGAATTCCGGCCTTAATCCAAACCCATGGGGAATTTCTGCGCATCGGCATCGGCCGTCACGTGATCGGACGCTCCATCGGTGCGATGGAAGGCCACGGCTCAAACTCGTTAGGCATTTATCTCCTGTTGCTGCCGTTTTATTTCGTGACCGTCTTCGCTAGTTTTTTCCCGTGGTCGATCAAACTGCCGGCGCTCACAAAAAAACTCTGGGGTGACCGGGATCGGGCGGACCTGTATCTCCTGAGCGGCGCCGGAATCATTTTTGTCATCTTCACGCTAATCAAGACCAAGCTGCCGCATTACACCCTGCCGGCGTTTCCATTGCTGGCGTTGCTTGTCGCGCGACACGTTTCCACCGAGCGCTTTGTAAAAACTGCTGCAATCGCGATGGGCTGTATCTATCTGGCGGTCGCGCTATTCGCCGCGCCTTTCGTTGCCCGATTCTTTCCGGCAGCGGAACTTTACCGACAAGCGCGAGCCGATCTAAAATCCGAGATGGAATTTGGCGCGGTTGAGTTTCAGGAACCGAGTTTAGTTTGGTATTTTCGGTCACGGGCACACGGCTGGATGACACCGTTGAAGTCAAAAAACGCGGCCGAATTCATGGCGCGAAGCGGCCCGCGCTTTGTCATTTTGCCGACCGAGATGGCTGAGGACGCGTTCGGAAATCCACCGGCGACCTGGAAAACACTTTCCGCGTCGGGCTTCAACGTCGCCAAAGGAAAACATGTGGATCTCACTCTGATCCTGAAAACTGAATGATTCATTCGCTAAATCGCTAAATCGTTGAATCGTTAAATTCAGAGATGATTACGTTTCTTGATGGCAAACTGGTGGCCGCATTGCCAACTCAGGCCACCGTCGACGTGAACGGAGTCGGCTACGAAGTTTTCATTCCGCTTTCGAGCTACGACAAACTTCCGGCGGCAGGCCAACCGATCCAGATTCTTACTCACCTCGCTGTCCGCGAAGACGCTCACATTCTTTACGGATTCATGAGCGCGCCGGAGCGCGATTTGTTTCGGTTACTCGTAAACAACGTCAGCGGAATCGGTCCAAAGCTCGCGCTCGCCGTGCTAAGCGGAATGAGCGTGACCAATTTCAAAACCGCGGTCGTGAATTCCGACATCGCCGCGATTTCGAAGATCAGCGGACTCGGCAAGAAAACGGCCGAGCGAATCGTCCTGGAATTGAAAGATAAACTTGGGGTCGCGGCTGCATGGGAAGCGGCGAGCGCGGCTCACGCCCCAACGCCGGAACAGGAGCAGGCGAACGAAGCCGTACTGGCGCTGATCGCGCTCGGTTACAAACAAGCCGACGCGCACAAAGCCGTCCGAGATTTGCAAGGCCAAGCCAAATCGGCCGAAGAACTGGTGAAACTCGCGCTGAAACGCATCGCTTCGGGAAGATAAGCAAACGCCCAACGCTCAACTTCGAACGCCCAATGTCGAATTCAGAGGTCTGCATCCAGGATTGGACGTTCGGCGTTCGACGTTTTCCGCTGATGTTGCTTAAAGACGACAGATTAGCCGCAATCCGCAGTTCCCTTCACGAAAAAGGGCCTTTTTGGGGAAGATAAGCAAACGCCCAACGCTCAACATCCAACGCCCAATGTCGAATTCAGGGATCTGCATTCAGGATTGGACGTTGGGCGTTCGGCGTTCGACGTTTTCCGCTGATGTTGCTTAAAGACGACAGATTGGCCGCAATCCGCAGTTCCTTCCCCAAAGAGGGCCTTTTTGCCGAAAAGGATTGGCTGCTTTCGCCGGACGCGTTTCCGATCGAGAAGAAGTTTCTGACCGATCTAGAGCAGCTCGGTCATCGCCTGTTGGTTTTTCAGCGCGCCTGCAATCAGCTCTACCAGCTAAGCGTTAAAGGAAAACAGCCCGCCTGGGTCGCGCGCTATCTCGATGCCGGCAAACCGAAAGAGTTAATCGAATTCTCCCGCCGCAAAGAAATTCGCGACGAGCTGCCGCGCGTCATACGGCCCGACCTGATCCTGACCGATGATGGTTATATCATCGCGGAAATCGACTCGGTGCCGGGCGGAATCGGGCTTACCGGCTGGCTGAACCAAACTTACTCAAAGTTCGACAGCGAAATTATTGGCGGCGCGGAGGGCATGCTCGCAGGATTTCAAAGCGTGTTGCCGACCGGCGGCGATATCGTGATTTCGGAGGAGGCCGCGACTTACCGGCCGGAGATGGAATGGGTCGCCGCGCGACTTAATCAGAAGATACTCGATCCTGGATCCTCGATACTCGATAAAACCGCTCCTTCTGCTGATCCGGTATCCAGTATCGAGCATCCAGTATCTGCTGCATCCTGGCGCGTCGTCGCCGCCGAAAACTACGAGCCGCGCGACGGCGTCGCGGTTTACCGCTTCTTCGAACTATTCGATCTGCCGAACATTCCAAAGATCGAAAATCTTTTGCGCGCGAACGCTGACGGCCGCGTGACAATCACGCCCCCGGTCAAACCGTTCCTGGAAGAGAAAATGTGGTTCGCTCTTTTCTGGTTGAAACCGCTCCAGGAATTCTGGCGACGCGAGCTCGGCGAAAAATATCTCCTACAGCTCCAAAAAGTGATCCCCTACTCCTGGTTGCTTGATCCGACGCCGTTACCTCAACACGCGGTCATTCCGCGCCTGGAAATTCACGATTGGCGCGAAGCAGCCCGGTTCAGCCAGAAAGATCGCGATCTGCTTTTAAAAATCAGCGGATTTTCGCCACTTGGCTGGGGCAGCCGTGGAATTTCTCTCGGTTCCGATCTCGCCCATTCCGAATGGGAAAAACGGATCGAAAACGCGCTGACTACTTTCGATTCAGCACCGACGATCATGCAACGGTTTCATAAAGGTCGACTGATCGAGCATCGGTATTGGGATTCGGATTCAGGCGAACTAAAAACACTGAAGGGCCGGGTGCGGCTGTGCCCGTATTACTTTGTCGAACCAGACAAAGTGAAACTCCGCGGCGCGCTCGCTACGATTGTTCCCGCCGACAAAAAATTCGTGCACGGCATGCGCGACGGAATTCTCGTGCCGTCCAGAGCCGACCAGGCGAAAGCCTAACGAGTTACTCCCGCTCGATCCCTCTCAGGTTCTCTCTGGCGACGGAGTCACCGCGCGACGCCGCCAATTTGAGCCACCAGACAGAAAGACCTCGATCGTTGCGGGCAAAATAATAGTAATCTGCCATGCGTCTCGCGGAGACATTATCGCCAAGAAGTGCGTCCCTTTCGGTCGCCCGAAGCTGGTTCTTTGATTTGAAATAGTATTGGACGTTCGGAGGAACGCCGTACTGGACACAGCCCGAAAGACCCATAGCGAAAGCAGCCATCAGGAGGAACGAAGACTTCATAGCTAACGAAACCTTAGGACTAAAGCTACCGGGCGAAAAGAGCGAACAGGCCAAATACCACCGATTCCAATCAGCCACGCAATTACTCCAACACAAAGCAATACACGCTGAGCAACAACAAAGCGTAGAGGTTTAGCCATACGTCTAACGAGACCAAGCTGAGCGACCGCCACCGTACTAGCGTCGCTGTGACTGAAACCGTCTTGATCATCTGGAATGTGTGCCGGCTGGCGGTTCGCTCCAGAGATTGGTTAGGCGGCAAAGTCATGATGGCCTTTTGTCGGTAGGCAATTGACGAAGTCCGACGACGTTTCCCTCGGCATCTATTACCGATGCGATCAGCACTCCGCCACCCACATCTTTGATGTCTTGCTGCACTTTCGCTCCCGAGTCCAGGAGCAATCGTAGGCTGCTCTGGATGTCGTCAACGTGATAAAAGGCCGTTACTCCCACGTTCTGTCCTTTGGGAATCAAGCCAATGTCTTGGTCTCCAATTTTGAACCCGACATAGTACGGCTGATCGGCATATGGCTCGAGACCTAAAAACTTGGAGAATACGGTCTTAGCTCGCCTGATGTCCTGAACTGGATATAGAATTGTTTTAATGCCCTGATTCATGTGGAACTCCTTATCGTGATTGGATGGTGATGGTGCCGCCTAACGAGAATTATGCTGAATTATTTCGCCCTTAAACGCGAATTGTTTTGTGTACCACGCCGATCGGTCGCGACAAAAGTTTTCATTGCAGTTCGTTGGTCGTGATTTCGAGGATGTGACCGTCAGGGTCGTGGAAGTAAATCGAGTGCGAAATTTCGTGATCTTCGAATTCGAATTTTATTCCGCGCTGTTTTAATTCTTCCTGAGCGGCGAGAAAATTCTTCCGGCTTGCGCGAAACGCCAGATGCAGCATTCGGATGCCGCCGCGAGCGGGTTCATCTGATTTGGCAGGAAACAATGCGAGCGCGGTGGTGCCTTTGCCGATGAAAGTAGGAACGCCGTTCCACATTCCTTGGTGAAGC
>JAJPJU010000223.1 GCA_021324035.1 Spartobacteria bacterium
AAGAAGAGGCTTGGCGAATTCGGCGGCCAGGCCATGAGGCAGGGCGAGAAAAACAACCGACGCGTGTTGCGCGATTTGTTTGGCGTCCGAATCGGAAAACTTCAAATCCGCGACGGTTTTATGATGAGCGAAGCGCGGGAAAACCTCGGCCAGCGATTTTCCGGCGAACTGGCGCGAAGTCGCCACCGTGAGATTGACATTCGGATGCGCGAGCAAGAGTCGCACAAGCTCCTCGCCGGTATATCCGGAGGCGCCGACCACTCCGACTTTCGCCTTTGTCATTGTCACAATGGCCAATGCGTATTCCGTCTCGCGCCGATTGCAATTGGAATTGTCGCCGAGGCGCCCGGTGGCGGTGTTTCTTCAAACTTGGAATGGCGCCTCGACAAACAAGTCGTCTAGAGCAGCGAACAAACTCAGCGTTGCGTTGCGCACAACCCCACGACTAATGTTCCGCCATGGAACCCCTTTATATCGTCGGGATCGCGGTGTTGGCCGTTTTCGGTTTCATTTTTGCGATCGTTCTCTTCAACTTTTTTGGAATCTGGCTCCGGGCGCGGATCGCCAACGCGCCGGTGGGAATGGGCAAAATGATCGGAATGCGGCTGCGGCGGGTGCCGGTCGGATTGATCGTGGACAATCGGATCACTGCGGTAAAAGCGGGGATCGACGTGGCGAGCGATCCGCTCGAGGCGCATTATCTCGCCGGCGGAGATGTTTCGCAGGTGATCCTCGCCCTGATCGCCGCGGACAAAGCGGGCATCTCGCTCGATTTCAATCGCGCCTGCGCGATCGATCTCGCCACGAAGGGAACCGGCAAGACCGTGCTCGAAGCGGTCCGCACCAGCATTAATCCAAAAGTGATCGACGTCCCGAATCCGGCAATGGGGCGTGTCACAATCGATGGCGTGGCGAAAGATGGCATCGGCGCGAAAGTGAAAGCGCGCGTGACTGTCCGCTCGCACCTTGACCGTTTTGTCGGCGGCGCAACGGAGGAAACGATCATCGCGCGCGTCGGCGAAGGCATTGTCAGCGCGATTGGCTCCGCTGATTCCTACAAAGACGTGCTCGAAAATCCGGACCGGATTTCCAAAGCAGTGCTGGCCAAGGGGCTGGACAGCAACACTGCGTTCGAGATTCTTTCCATTGACATCGCGGATGTCGACGTGGGCGACAATATTGGCGCGAAATTGCAAAGTGAACAGGCGAACGCCGACAAAAACATTGCGCAGGCGAAAGCCGAGGTCCGACGCGCCGCCGCGGTTGCAGTCGAACAGGAAATGAAGGCAAAGACCCAGGAGATGCGCGCAAAAGTTGTCGAGGCTGAGGCCCAGGTGCCGCTAGCGATGGCGGAAGCGTTCCGGGCCGGTCACCTCGGAATCATGGATTATTACCGGATGAAAAACGTCCAGGCCGACACGTCGATGCGCGAATCGATTGCGGGTTCGGACAAACCGGGCACAGAAGCAAGCTAACCAAAACACCAGGGAGAATGTAGAAAGAAGAAAGAATGCTGGCAGCCGCACACCTCGATAATTTCCTTTTTCTGCTGTTCATCGCGGTTGCGATTTTTTTTCAACTGCTGACCCGCGCTGCAGGCAAGGGCCGCCGGGGCGGCGGCGATAGCAACAGAAGATCAACCTTGGAGCCGCCAACTCCGCGTCCGGCGAGAGAACTGCCGGAAGAAACGGATGAAGATCGCGTCCGAAAATTTTTGGAAGCGCTCGGTCAACCCACGAGCTCGAAGCCGCCTGCGCCAGTCCAACCACGACCGACTTATCAACGGCCGTCGGTTTTTCCGCGACCGATGACGTCGCCTCTGCCTCCGCTAACAACGCGTCCGCCAGATCTGCCAAGGCAAATTCGATTGCCGGGACAAATACCGGCAACGCGGGAAGCGCGAGCTTTTCGGCCAACCGTGGTCGACGCACCATTCGAAGTTCGCCAGGGCGCCGCACCGCCCGAGCCGGCTTCGATTATTAAGACTCCAGCTGAAGCTTACGCGATTGCTACGAGACAAGTTCCCTCGACGACGGCCGATCCTGCGCAAAAGGCTTTCGACGTCGTGACAATGTTGCGGTCAAGTTCAGGCTTACGAAACGCGATAATCTTGCGCGAGATTTTCGGGCCGCCCCGAAGCATGCAACCTGTCGATTTGATCGGAAACGTTTGAGCTTCGGCCCGAAGCTCGTATTCTTTCGCTCCCTTTCCACACGCCGGCGTGGCGGAATGGCAGACGCGCTGGACTCAAAATCCAGTATTCGCAAGAATGTGTGGGTTCAAGTCCCTCCGCCGGCACACCTCCCCCTCTCGCGGATCATATTTTACAACCGCGGCCGACGGTCGTAATATTTTCATTATGAAGATCCTGAATCGTGTTGTCGTCGTAGTATTTGTTTCGCTTTGCTTGATGCTGCGAGCTCAGGCGGCCGGCGAAACCGGATTGAGCGGCATCGTGAAGAATTCCGCGGGTCCGGTTCCAGGCGCTGAAATTCGCATTCAAGGAAGCGACGCAAATAAAGTCGGAAAGATCCACACCAAAGCCGACGGTCGTTACAATTATCCCGCTCTCGAAGAGGGCACCTATAATGTAACGCTGCTGGTGAACGGAGAACCCAAAGCCTCCATCAACAATGTCAAAACCAAGGCTGGCGAGATGCAGACTTTGAATTTTGAAATTGTGAAAGGCTCCCGGGTAACTCCCTATTCTCCGGGCAAACATTACGTTTGGATCCCGTCAGAAACCGGAACCCATCTCGGGCACTGGGCTGAAGTCGAAGGCGATGGCAAGGGAATGGCGGTAGGCATGTCCGAGCGTCTCAATAATCAAGGAAACGCCATGGTGCGAAACATTCAGAGTCGCAGCGACGGCAGTTTTCCTCACTAAGATTTGACGCAATCAGGAGTGGCCGTACGCAAGCCGGCCTGGCTTGCGCATACGGCATTTGCGTCTAAAGTCTGGCCCTTATGTTTAAGAAGTCTCTCCAACTCTCCACTGTCACCCTCCTGGTTTCTGCTGTTGCTGCCTGGGGGGCTTCCACCGGCCCTGCCAGAATGCAAGGAATCGTGACCGACTCCAAAAAGAATCCCGTGGCCGGCGCTGAAGTGCACATCACGGCCAAGGACGGAAGCAATCTTCAAAAGATTGTTCGCACCGACTCAAACGGCCAGTATGGGGTGAGCGGATTGCCGGTTACCGATTACGAAGTTGTTCTGTTCGTGAACGGCCAAATTAAAGCCACCCTCAACAATCAGCATGTCTTCGGCAACAAACCAACCCAGCTCGATTTCAAACTTACGGGCGCATTCAGTGCCACCCTGAAGAAAAAGCACACCCACATGGTTTACGTGCCAGCCGAAACTGGCAGCAACCTGAGCGGTCGCTGGGTCGAAGTGGATGACAATTCCGGAGCCGGCGCGGCGGGAGCCGAGTCCGGTGAAGTCAGCCATCTCTCCGGCGCTGCAGTTCGCAGAATGCAAACCGGCCAGAGCGGTAATAGCGGCGGCAACTAATCTTTAACCATAACCGATTCGAAAACGCGCGGTCGAGAATTCGATCGCGCGTTTTTTGTTGTACCGGATGTCTACCCTGAGACCATGTAACCTTCTTCGCCGTGCTCGTTGATATCGAGTCCCTGTCGCTCGACCTCGGGCGGGATCCGCAATCCAATCGCTGCCTTCACCACAAAACCGATGATTGCACTGGCGACGACCGCCATAAAAATGGTGATACAGATCGCCTTGAATTGTTCGAGCCACAAAGTGTGACCAAGAACTCCGGCGAGTCCATTTTGCACGGACGGCGGCCCGGTCAGATTCCCATTCACGGCCCCGGTTGCGAGCACTCCGGTTACGAACGCGCCCAATGTTCCGCCAACGGCGTGCACGCCAAAAGTGTCCAACGCATCGTCATAGCGAAACCACGATTTTAATTTGGTGCAGGCAAAAAACGGGACAATGCCGGCTGCGATCCCGATGATGATCGCGCCGGTCGCGTCGACATAGCCGCAGGCAGGTGTAATCACCACGAGCCCGGCGACTGCGCCGGAACAAAATCCGAGGACGCTGGGTTTTCCGCGCAAAATGTATTCGAGCATTGCCCAGGTGAACGATGCAACCGCGGTGGCGAGCGTTGTCGTCATGAAAGCATTAGCCGCAATGCCGTCGGCACCGAGCGCGCTTCCGGCATTAAATCCGTACCAGCCGACCCACAACATTCCCGAACCAACCATGCAAAGGACCATGCTGTGTGGCGCCATGATTTCCTTTCGAAAGCCGAGCCGCGGGCCAAGTAACGCGCAAAGCACAAGGGCGGACCAACCCGAAGACATGTGAACCACCGTGCCACCGGCAAAATCGATCGCTCTGATTCTGGCGTGCTCATTCCAAACACCGTTCATCAAGCCGTCGATGCCCCAAACCATGTGGGCGAGCGGAAAATAAACGACAAACATCCAGACGCCGACGAACAAAAGCACCGCCGCGAATCGTATTCGTTCCGCCACCGCACCGATAATCAATGCCGGCGTGATGATCGCGAACATCAACTGATACATCGCGAAGATGTTCTGCGAGACCCAGTAGGAGTAATCGCCGTTCGGTTTCGAGTCGACGCCATGAAGAAATGAAAATTTCAATCCGCCGATAATTGGCGAGCCGCGCGAGAACACCAGCGAGTAACCGACGGCCCACCAAAGAATCGCTACCAGGCCGGCGATGCCGAGACATTGGGCGAGGACGGACAAAACATTTTTTTGCCTGACCAGTCCGCCATAGAAAAGTGCAAGGCCAGGCAGCGTCATGAAAAGAACCAGCGCCGAAGCGGTCATCATCCAGCCGTTGTGGCCTGGGCCTGGCCCGGAAATATTGGAACTGGTTGTGGCGTTGGCTGAATCCGCGCCGCGCGCAGCATTATTTACATACGCTTCGAGGTCCGCCACTCGTTGTTCGAGCGACGGCGTTGTCGCCGGAAGCGGGCTGGAGGTTTGCGCGGGCAGCGTCCCGGCGGCGACCCAAAATGCGCTGAAAATGAAAACACGAAGGATCATGTCGACCGCCCGGCGTTAATAGAGCCGCTGGTTTAAGATCGACAAGGAAAACTCCGCCGAGCGTTCTAAAGCCAAACGCGTTACGACAGCGCGTCCCAGCTCAGCCCTCGGCGGAGTCTGTCTGTCCGCCTTGAAAACTAAATCTTAACGAATGTGTAATTGACCGGCTGGCCTGCAGGCTTGGTGCAAACCTGATTCATCGATTGAATGTCGGCCTGATCATTATCGTCATCTTCGTCGTCAGCGTCGTTATCGTTGTCCATTTCCGATTGATGCTCCGAAATGACCGCCGGAAGATCGTTCTGCTGTAACTTGTCGTAGCGCTGCCGAACGTCGGCCGGGACTTTGTCGAGGTCTTCCTTCGTTTCGACCGGACCGCTGAATTGCAATAATCCCTTCGGATCCTTTGCCGTCAGCACTTTCTTTCCATCGATCTTCTCGACCCGCAGTTCGCCCTTGTCATCGGAATAAACGATCTGCGCTTTGCCGATATCGATCTTGGTCGTGCTCATTCCGCCGTCGCGGTGTTGATTGACGGTGATTCCGGCAGCGCGACGCGCTTCGTCCCGGGTCCGACGCTCCTCGTCACGAACATGCTGGGCCTGCTCCCGCATCTGGTCGCGGATTTGGTGGGCCATATCTCGTTGTTGCTGGGCCATGTCACGCTGCTGTTGTTGCATATCGCGACGTTGTTGTTCGACAGCGCGTTGCGCTTCCTGCTGCGCCGTCATAATCGCGTCATGAATAACCCCGTTATGGGAATCGCCGAGCTGTTCCTTGAGATTTTCTTTGAGATGTTCCATTTGCTCTTTGAGATCGCCCATCCCCCAATCGCCAAAATCATGCCCATTGAAGTTGAAATTGTAGTTCGGGTGATGGCCGCGAAACATGTCGGAACGCTCCGATACTTCCTTCTTGGACAACTTCACGCCGATCTTTTCTTCCTTGCCCTTGCGCAAGACGGTGAGCGTCACAGTCGTTCCTTCTGAAAAACTGCGGATCAATTTCGAAAGCTGATCCGGCTCGGTCAGAATCTGATCGTTCAGCATCCGGATGATATCGTTTTGCTGAACTCCGGCCGCGGCCGCGGGACCGTCTGGAACGACATAGTCGACCACGAGACCGAAGCCTCGCGGCAAACCAAGTTGCTCGCTGACAACGCGCGGCACGTCGGAGGTTTCGACGCCGAGATAAGTGACCGGCACTTTTTTCTCGTGGTGCTCACGGTCTCCTCCGGGACCAACGGGTCCATTTGGCGGCGGACCGGGTGGCGGACCCGGAGGCGTGGGTGGATTTGGTTGAGCGAATGCAGCAATGGGCAAAAGGGCAATCGCTGCGACGGTGATGATCGATTTTGTTTTCATTGTTTTATTGTCCTGAAATTGGCGTGAGTGAAACTTCTTCGCGCGGATAAGAGATTCGGAGCGTTGCTCCTGTTTTCGGGTTGCGCCACCGAATGGTCTCTCGAGCTTGCGAACGAACGCGACGCATCGGTTGGGCGGAATTATTGGAAAAGTGGAGGCCTTCGTCGCGGGTGTGGTAAACAACCTGAGTCAAACCCGCGGGAACAAACTGCGCGGCTGAAATCGCAGTTGCCGGCGCTGGCGAGACCGATGCAACCTTTGAGGTCGTGGTGGTTGGCTGTTGAAGCCGCACAAACGCGAACAACACCAGCGCGGTTGCCGCCGCCAAACCAAGTCCAAGTGAAAGCCAGTTGAAATGTAATCGTCGCTGCCGGGGTAGAACTCCCGCGGTCAAAGTTGAACCGTTTTCCTCCGCCAAAACGCGCTCGACCTGTTTAAACAGCTCCGGCGAAGGCGTTGCCGGCCGCAGTTTCCGCAGTTGATCTTCGAGTTCGGAAAAATCGTTCATGACGACGGTAGATTCTTTTTCAAGGCAGTTAGCGCGTACCGATACCGGGACGCCGCGGTGTTTTGCGAAATTCCGAGAGCGTCCGCGATTTCGGCAAAGGTGAGTTCGTTCCAAATCTTCATCACCAGCACCTCCCGCTGTTCGTCCGGCAAAAGATCGATCGCGGCGACAAGCGCGCGCTGAGAATCATCTTCGATGTCGAACGCCGGCTGGACCAATTGATCGGCGTCGGAAAGAGCCGCCGCTTCACGGCGCGCCCGGCGGCTGTCCCGCCGAAGCAGGTCGAGCGCAACGGACCGGACGGTCGCATAAAGAAGTCCGCGATTATTGACGTCATGATTTCTCCGCCAAAACTTAACAAACGCTTCCTGAACAACGTCTTCCGCGTCGGCCGCCGATCGTGTCCACTGCCGCGCGAAAAGCACGAGGCCGGGCGCGAGCTGAGCAAAGCGAGTTTTCCAATTTTCATCGGTGGCGACATTCTCCATGACCTTTTCACGGTCTTTTATAATCAGGACGCCGCCAACCCCTGTTTTTGTCTAAACCGGGGTCGAATTCTGGCACCGTGGCCGCTGCCCTTAAACGCCTGCGGGTCCCAGTCCAGCTCACCCGGTTTGGTGAACCGCCCTACTTTTTGACCGCGCGCAGGATCAAATTCCCCAGCCAATCCGGATTGGCGATGCCATCCTTGTAGGCTTGCAACGATTCCACCGAAGAATTCACGCGCAAATTGCTGTACGACTGATCTTCGTTTTGCCAGCGTTCGTGCCAATAGATCGCCGCTTTGATTCGCGGATAGCGGGTCCGAAACATTTCCAGACCTTGCTTGATCCATTCCGGCTTGCGGAGGCCAGGCATGGTAGGTGGAATCGGAAATTCGCCGGTTGCCCATTCAGTTATCATCACGGGCTTATTTGGATCGAGCCCGCAGATTTCCTGATACGGCCAATCAACCAAAGATGGGATATCGGGATTCGGTTCGTCCCTGAATTGCTGGCCGTAAACACTCAAGCCAAGCCAGTCGACGTAGTCAGAACCCGGATAGTAAGCGGGCGCAAAGTTCCAAGTCTCCATTGGATACGCATAATTGTTGGTATGGAACAGCCATTTTATGTTTGTCGCGCCGCGGGACCGCACGCGATCGACCACGTGACGATAAGCCGCTTTGTAATTTTCGGGGCCAAGCCAGTTGGCGCGATCCGCAACCCATTGTGAACCGCCGTAAAACGCTCCAGACCACGGAAACCAGTCGCCATTTGGTTCGTTGGCGAAATCGACAATCATCGGTTTACCAAACTGTTTGGCCGCGTCCGCCCATTGATCGATATAATTGTCCCAAGTACCGGCGATAATGGCGGCGAGACTAAAACGGTCCGGTCCACGGTTTTCCTGATAAGGTTTGCCCCATGGCGACCAAAAAACCAAAGGCAGCGAGCCATGTCGCCAGATCACATTCATATTAGCCGTCGGGAAATTCTGCTCCCCCCAATAGCTGGACGACGCGATGATCGCCTGATGTTTGCCGACCATCTCTTCGAATTCTTCGATCGACTCGAGAGTGACATCGTCTTCTTCTCCGCCGAAATCGATGAACGCGCCGGTGTATGCGCCATGCTCGGGAATCACTACTTCGACCGGCGAATCAGGATCGATTTTCTGCGTCGCCGCCGGCCGATGGCATCCGCAAAGAAAAACCGCGATTGCAATCGAAACGAACCGGGACCAAGAACGCATTTGGAGCTGCAAACTCTCCGAAAAGCGGAGACTGTCCAGACGCAGGCAAAATCGATTATGGTGATGACGAAGTGGCGTCCCGGTCCGGCCTCATCTTAATAATAGCGATTTGTTTCGCGTGGGTTCCAGTGACTGGTAACGCGGCCGATCCGATTTCAATTACCGCGACTGTCGCGACCGATCACGCGGTAAATGTTTGCAGTCCGTTGCAATCCATCGGCGCCGGCGTCGACGGGCACGAACGGGGCGAATGCGAACAAATGCTGTCGGATAAAAATGTCGCCGAGATGCTGTCGGCCGGCCTCGGTCCACTGACCTATCGGTTGCGAACCGAATTAGGCGGAGAAGTTTGGCACTGGAACCCGCGGGGAACGTGGAGCGATCCAGAGCACCAGTGCGGGTACTGGACTTCCAGCGATTCGGTCCAAGAACCGATTCGCTTGTCCTACGGGTATCGGTTGCCGCGGCGCGGCAGCACGATCGATCAGGCGAACAATGATGATTACTCGAGGATCGACGACGACGACGAAAGTTCGTTTTGGAAAAGTAATCCTTACCTCGACAAACAATTCACCGGGGAGCCAAACATTAACCATCCCCAGTGGGTCGTGATCGATCTCGGCGCCATCAAACCGGTGAACACGATTCGAATTCTGTGGGGCGAACCGTTCGCCCGTAGCTTTCGCGTCGAATATTGGGACGGCAATGATCCGATGCATTTGCACCTCGATCGGAAGGACGAATGGCGTCCATTTTCGCGAGGAACGATCGATCATGGCAAGGGTGGGGATCAACGCCTCCGCCTCTGTGGCACGCCGCGCCCCGTTCAATTCGTTCGCGTCTTCCTGAGCGAAAGTTCGGAAACAAACGCGGGATCCACTACTGACATTCGCGATCGCCTCGGGTTTGCGATTCGCGAAATCAATCTAGGCGTCACTGACCGGCAAAATCGTTTCATGGACCAAATCCGTCACGCCGCGAAGCACGAAGATCAGACCACGATTTATGTTTCATCGACGGATCCGTGGCATCGTGCCTCGGACATTGATTACAAGACCGAACAGCCCGGACTCGATCTCATTCTCACGAGCGCTTTAACAAATCGATTGCCGGTTTTGGTGCCGGTTGGAGTTTTGTACAACACACCGGAAAATGCGGTTGCCGAAGTTAGATATTTGTTAGCGCGCGGATATCCGATTGATCAAGTCGAACTGGGCGAGGAGCCGGACGGTCAATGGGTCGCGCCCGAAGACTATGCCACGGTCTACCTGCAAACCGCCCGCGAACTGCAACAACTCAATCCGCGGCTGAAACTTGGCGGACCAAGTCTCCAGGGATTTCAATCACATTTGTTGACCTGGCCGGACGCGACGGGTAACCGCTTTTGGATGCAGCGGTTTGTGCGCTCCGTCCGCAAGGCGAATGGCCCTTTCGACTTCTTTTCGTTTGAGTTTTATCCCTTCGATGACGTCTGCACTCATTCGACGTCAGAGCAGCTTCAGCAAATACCGGCCTTGCTCGACGGCGTGATGTCCAGTCTGCACAGTGACGGTGTGCCGCGAAAAATTCCCTGGTTGATGACGGAATATGGTTACTCGGTTTTTGCGGGTCGTGCTGAAGTTGAGATCGAAGGCGCGCTGTTTACTGCGGACACCGTTGGAGCTTTTCTCACATCAGGCGGCGATAAAGCTTATTTCTACGGATACGAACCCAATCACGTTACTGACGAACTCAAATGTTCCTGGGGCAATCTTATGATGCTCCAAATGACTGACGGCCAGGAACTCAATCGCCTGGCTGCATATCATGCTGCGCGAATGCTGAGTAACGAGTGGATGCAACCTGGCAGCAGCCCGCACGAATTATTTCGGGTAAACATCGAGCCCAAGACTGCCGCCGTATCGATCTACGCCGTTCGTCGACCCGACCGGCAATGGTCGCTTCTGGCGATCAACAAAGACCCGAATCGTCCCGTCAGGTTGAATGTCCATTTCAAACCCTCGCAGTCGCAGCCCGCAATCGGCTTCACTGACAAGATCGACGTCATCCAGTTTTCGCGCGCGCAGTACGAATGGCTCGATGATGGCGCAAAAAGTCATCCAATCCGCAGCCTGCTCCCGACGCGGTTCCAAGGCGACGCTTCGAAAACGTGCGACCTCCCACCCTATTCGCTTACGGTCCTGCGTGGCAGAACCGTAAGGTGATGGATCAGGTTTGCACTGCGACCGATGCCGTACGCTCCAGTTTTCCCCAACTCACCCATGCGCCCTTAATTCCGCGCAAGGTTGCTTTCCAAATGCAATAGCTCAGCATCGGGCGATAAATCAGACGCATCGGCAAAATGCGCCACGCCCGCCTGATCGGTTCTTTTTCCAAAATGCACGCCAGCGTGGCCAGGATGACGTCCATTGCCAGGAATGTGATTATGAATGGCAATAAGGCGCGCCACTCGCCAAACAAAAGCGACACCACTAAAAACAAATCAACGATTGGCGTCACCGCGACGAGAATGATTTGGAAAAACCAAACACTTGGCAAACTGAACCAGCCAAGGGCGTGATAATTCCAGTTAAACACCATGTCGCGATGTTTCCAGAGACATTGCAGCGTGCCGTAGGCCCATCGAAAACGCTGCTTTGCCAATGTTCGGACCGATTCAGGAGCCTCGGTCCAACCGATCGCCTGCGGCACGTAAACGATACGCTGCCCTTCTTTGTGGAGCGCGAGAGTGAGATCGGTGTCCTCAGCAAGCGTTTGCAAACTTAAACCGCCCGCCTCATCGATCGCGCTCTTGCGGATCGCGCTGATCGCGCCGGGCACAACCGTGATACAGTTCCATTTGTTGTACGCGCGCCGATCCAAATTGAATCCGCAAGTGTATTCGAGCGACTGACAGCGCGCGATGAATGTCCGCAGATTTCCGACTTTTGCATGTCCGGAGACCGCGCCGATTTTTTCGTTGGCGAAAGGTTCCGCTAAAAATTGCAGCGTATCGCGCTGGAAATGAGTATCGGCATCAACAAACACGATAATTCCGGTTCGAACGGCCGCCAACGCCCGCTGCAACGCGCGCGCTTTGCCGTGATTTTCCTGGCGCAGCAGACGCACGCGCGGATCGAGCTCCGCCACCTTCTCCACTTCGGCCGCGGTCTCGTCGCGGGAACCATCGTCGACCACGACGATTTCAATTTCGCCTTTGTAATCCGTCGCCAGCAACGAACGCAACGTTTCGGCAATCACTTTCTCTTCGTTGTAAGCGGCGACAACGATGCTGACCGGCTCAGCGAATTCGCGCCGCGGCAACCGCCGGAATCGATACGCCAGCCAGATAACGATTAACGTACGGATCACGACCAGCGCCGTCGCGACGATCATGAACGCCCAAAGAAACTCTTCCAAGGCGTGAAAAATGCGAAATCCCGTGCTGCTAACCAGGCGGTTTAGAGATGGATTGTTTGCCTGCAACAACGGCATCACCGCGTCTCGCGAAGTTCCGAGCAGGGTGCTGAGCGACACGATGGTATCGCCCCGCGTGTGCAGCCAATCGAGGATCCGAGGCAGCGCCTCTACCGTTTGAGAGCGATCTCCACCGGCGTCATGCAATAAAATGATGCTGCCATCGCGACGTTGCTGTTTCACTCGTTGAACGATGATGTCCGCGCCCGGCTTCGCCCAATCCTGCGGGTCGATGTTTTCCAGCACCACCAGGTAGTTCAGTTCCTGCGCAATTTGCAACGGCACCAACTCGCTGATTTGCGACGGCTGACTGTCCGCCGCGTAGGGTGGACGAAATAAAGTTGTCGCACGACCGGTGATTGTCTCCAGCAAGAGCTGGGTGGCATTCAGCTCGAGGCGCACGTGCTCGGGCCAAGCCAGGGCAAGATTGGGATGGTAGTAAGTGTGATTTCCGATTTCGTGGCCTTCGTTTACGATCCGCTTGACGAGATCCGGGTATTTTTCGGCGTTCACGCCAACCAGAAAGAACGCCGCTTTCACGTTCGCCGCTTTCAAAATGTCGAGGATTTTCGGGGTCCATTCAGGATCAGGCCCATCATCGAACGTGATGGCAACCTGATGTTCGCCGCCGGCGCCTTGATGATACAGGGTCGGAAATTCGGGAAATTTCAGGTACTTTGCGGTTAGATAGCCATCGCCGTCGACTGCGAGCTTTCGCGAACCATCGGCGCGACTTTCGTCAACCGTGACAATCTCGCCTTCTCCGACGTCCGTGATTGTGTCGGTTCCTTTGAGGACCTCGAGCTGATCGCGCGTCTGAGTGTCGAGCTTGAAATCGTGCGGCACAGCCAATGCGTCCCAAATTGCCGGATCTTCAGTTCCGAGGCGGTAGACCGCGAACCCACCCGCTTTATAATCACGGACGTCGCGCAGTTGATTTAGAAACGTGACTACATCGAGAAACCAAACCGCGTGTTCCTTATCGTTGTCCTCAAAATAGAAATACGGGTTGTAATCCGGCCCGATCACCTCTGCGCTTTCGATTTCCGCATTCTGAGCGCGGCTCATCGCTTCCGCGAACGCGATCGGTTCGGCTTTCTTGCCGCCGACTGTCCAGTCGTAGCCGTAACTACCGAGGGCAATAATCCATTGTTTGCTGTTGGCGCCTTCCAGCAAAACCTGGAGCCAGCCTTCAAACCACGACCGCGAGCTGAGCGGACCCGGAGGATCGATATCCGAAGTTTCGTCGAACAGTGACGCAACGAATCGATCGACGTTGTCCGACAATTCGTCGAAATCGATGTAATCGATGTCCTGCGCCGGCAGCACCGTTAGCCAAACTTCTTTGTCATCGTTGTGCAGCGCGTCGCAAAACTTGTCGATGAACGTCGTGATGTCTTTCTTGTAGGCGGGATCGATCTGCTCCCAATCGATTACGACGCCCTTGGCTTTGGCGTCGCGCAGCGCCGTCACCACTTTCGCAAAAAACCGTTCCTGCCGGTCCGCCGGGCCGTGCGCCAGATTTTCGATCGCTTCAGGCTGCCAGCTGTCGCCAACGAGATTGGTCAGCAACGGCATCAGCGCTATCCCTTTGCTGGCGCAGAATTTCGGCAACCGGCTATCGGCATCGATTTGAATGTCCCCGGAGCCGTTCACTACCGTCATCCATTCCGGACACAAATGGGTGATCAGCGACGCGTGTTCTTCGAGCGACGTGTAACTGTAAGGATCGCCGTTGGTGTAATAAGCAAGACGGACTTCGTTAGGCGGTGCTTTCTTGCGCGGCTTCGCCGGAGGCGCAGGCGTCGGCGTCACACCAGCCAATTTCTTCGCCGCCTGCTTGGCCGCGCCGAATTTTTGCCAAAGCGAGGAGGCGGGGACAATCTGACTTGCCGGATTCGCTTTTTGGAGCGCCTTGAGCTGTCCTTTCAATTGCCGCAACGAAAATGGCACCTGCATTTGCGGCGCGACGAACAGGGTCTGGACAAAAAGCACGGTTCCAAGAAAGGCCAGCACGCCGAGAATAAGCAGAGCAAGGCGCAACCGCGGCCACCGTTTACCGGCCGGATCCGAAAACACGAAAGGAGTGAGAGTACTTGGAGGGAGTTCCTGCATGGGCCGCCTATTTTCGCTCAGTTGCCCGAGAATAAAAGTGTCGTTTCCGAAAATTCCATTGCTTGATCGAGCATCGACACTTTGACGCTATCTCCTTGTGGTTTTCTTCAATTCTTTCGCTAACTGCCGGGCGTTATCCTGCAAGAGTTCGGCCGCGCGCTTCATGTTTTCTTCCGTGCTCATTCCCGGGCGCGCGTTGTGATAAACACTGTCGAAAAGTTGGTGCGCTTCCGGATCGCGGGCATCGCGGCCGACAAAGGCGATAACGCGCTTCCCGAGTTTGCGCGCGAGATGTGCGACACCGGCCGGGGTCTTTCCTTCCAGCGTTTGCCGATCCAAGCTTCCTTCACCCGTGATCACAACGTCGGCATCATTCATTTTTCGTTCGAGCCCCACTGAATCGGAAACAACCTTGAAACCGGGAGTAATTTTCGCGCTGCAAAAGCTCATTAACCCAAA
>JAJPJU010000136.1 GCA_021324035.1 Spartobacteria bacterium
GACACCGGCAGCGAGGGCACCGATCACGAGCGGCACCGGATTTTCGCGCAGAAACAACTCGGTGCGGCCGACGGCAGAGTTCGGTCGTCCGCGAATTTGTTCGCGGCGGCGTGGACGCGGCTCCAAAACGCTTGGCGGCCGGCGGCGGGTCCGTCGTGGCGATGCGGTTTGCTCCGCTGCCAACGGGTCGTCATTTACAAAATCTTCGTCGATCGAATCCATCATCAGTTATTCGTAATTCCTTAGTCGAACGCGCTGGTTGAACCATTCATTTCAGGCGTCGGGGTCTGGCGAAAATGCCACACCGCGATGCAATTACAACAATTCTTCGTAAACAGCAAAAATCTCGCCAGTGGCGACTACAAACATCACTTTGGCGATTGGACCGTTGCTGGCGAGGAAACCGCGCGTGGTTTTCACGGCAATCTCAGCGGCAGCCCGGATGGGAAAACGATATGCGCCGCAACTGATCGCCGGAAAGGCGATGGTCTGGATTTCGTTGTTCACCGCCAGCTGCAACGAGTTGCGATAACAGTTGGTCAGGATATCAGCTTCGCCGCGATTTCCGCCGGACCAGACCGGTCCGACAGTGTGAATCACTGACCGCGCCGGCAAGTTGTATCCGGCTGTGATTTTCGCTTCGCCCGGTCTGCAACCGCCCAACCTTCGACATTCTTCGAGCAATTGCGGTCCGGCGGCGCGATGAATCGCGCCATCAACTCCTCCGCCGCCGAGCAAAGTCGTGTTGGCAGCATTTACAATCGCATCAACGTCGAGCTTGGTGATATCTCCGCGGATGAGTTCGATCTTATCGCGCGTAATCGGATTCATGGCCAAGTTCGAAACCCGAAACCCGAAACAAGCACGAAACCGAGCAATCGAATTTGTCTCGAATTTCGATATTCGGACTTCAGATTTGGCTTTTCATCTTACGGCGCCAGGCGGTCAATCGACCAGGCACCGTCGCGTTGACGGCTATAACGAAAACGATCGTGCAATCGATCGATGCGCCCCTGCCAAAATTCGATGCGCTCCGGTTTGAGGCGAAAACCGCCCCAGTGCGGAGGAAGTGGAACGGGTCCGTGGGCGAACCTCTGCTTCATTTCTTCCAGCCGCGCGTCGAGAATTCGCCGGCCGTCGATGACTGTACTTTGCTGCGAGGCCCACGCTCCGAGCTGCGCGCCCATCGGCCGGCTACGGAAATATTCCTCGGAGTCCTGGCGTGAAGTTTTTTCCACCGTCCCCTCGATTCGGATCTGGCGCTCAACTTCCATCCAATACAGCACCAGGGCCGCGTTCGGATTTTTCTCGAGCTGGCGTCCTTTATCGCTGGCGTAATTGGTAAAGAAAACGAACCCGCGCTCGTCAAAATGTTTCAGCAGAACGATTCGCCCGAACGGTTTGTCTCCGATGCATGTCGCCAGAGTCATTGCATTCGCATCGTGAATGCCAGACTGGATTGCCGCAGCGAACCATTGATGAAACAGGTTGATCGGGTCCGGATCGAGGTCGCTTCGCCGCAAACCTTCTCCGATGTATTCATGACGAAAACCGGCGTAATCGAGCTTTTCTTCGTCCATTCGTAAGCGATTGCCATTACGATATTCGCGAGTGGCCGAATGTCGATTTTCTAAGCGGCAGTCGCCCCAAATAAATCGGTTTCAACGACACCCCTTGGTGCGCCAGGCGAAAGTTCCCAGCCCAGCATCACCTTCTTACGGGTGGGCCCACCGCCATAATTACCCAATGCTCCGGTCTCCCGAATCACCCGATGACAAGGAATGACAAATGAAATCGGATTTGCGCCTACTGCAGTCCCGACCGCTCGAGCGGCGCGGGGTTGATTAATCCCCGCCGACAGCCGGCCATAAGTCGTGAGCGATCCGGACGGAATTCTCAACAGCGCGCGCCAGACGCTCAATTGGAAGGCCGTTCCTCGAACAAACGCCCGCAGACGCGGAGGAGATTGAGATTGGGTGGGCCGGGCAAAAATCTCGGCGGCCAATTCCGCGGCGCGTTGATCGTTCCGGTTCAAATTCGCGTTTGGCCAATCTGATTTTAACAAATTCCTCACCCGGTCGCGCCCGCCGACGTCGACAAACGAGAGATGACAAAGTCCGCGTTTGGTTTCGGCGATGAGGGCCTGGCCAAACGGCGTCTCGGAAAAACCAAAATCGATTTCGAGCCCGGCCCCGCCGTTTTTCATCTCGCCGGGCGAAGCCGCCTCGATCGTCACGCACAAATCATGCAGGCGACCAGGCCCCGACAAGCCGGCGTTGAGGGCTGCATCGAAGACGTTGTCGCCATCGCGCAGAAGTTGTTTAACGTGCTCAAGGGTTAGGCATTGCAGAAAATCTTTTGGCGTTACCCCTGCCCAGGTGGAAAAAAGGCGATGAAAATGAAATGGACTCAGCCCGGCGGCGGTTGAAAGCGCGGCAAGATCGGGTTGGTCGGTATGATGTCGATCCAGAAAACGGATCACGCTAGCGACGCGTTCGTAATCGTTCATAGCAGCAGTTTGCCGGTGGGGTGAGGTTCAAGCCACCCGCTTCTTGCTATGATTTTACAAATATTTAACGAGATCGCGAGCGCAGGTTAGCTGACTCGCACGACGCGGCCGAGTTCCCGCGCCAGAGCCTCGCTCGCTTCCTTGTCGTCCTCATAACCCCAGACAACGATCTCAAGAATTTGGGCGCCAATTTCTCGCCGGCCCTGCAACGCCGCGCGCAACCGCCCCTGAAACGACCAATCCTCGACCACCGCCGCCGCCGCATTTTCGTAAGAGGATCGCGCGTCCCAATAACAATAAAAAACGTGAAGCGGCGAGCCATGATCCTGGAACCGATACGATCGGATCGGAAGATTGACGCCATTGACGGTGATCATGCGAAGACCATCATCGCGCTCCATGGTCCGACCGCTGGCCGGCAAACAAATGTCCGGCCGATGCACTTTCACAAACCGGGCGGCGGTGCGCCCTGGAAACCAGCGAAAGAAAAACATCAACCACTGATGACCGTCTTTGCCTTCCCAGCTTGCGCCGCCGCCTTCGTTGTATTGAAGCAACGTTTCGGCTTCCGGCGCTATCGGCACGGATTTGTAGTTACTTTCCGAATCCGGCCACAGCACAGCCCAATGAGAAGCGGCGACAGTTTGATGCGACCGATACCAGATTTGGACGGCCCCTTCAGCGACAAGCAGCCAGACGCAGAGTAGCACAAGCGCGACGCGGCCAAAATGCATCGGGGTTTGTTGCTGCTGAATCACCGGCGCATATGAAGACGCGGCTCCGCGCCGCAACATGGCAAGGCTGACCAGCCAAAGACCAAATAAACAAACGATCAAAATCGTAAGACCGGCCGGATCATGCCATGCCTCGAGGCGGGCCAAACCGCTGTGGGTTGCGATCCAGACCAGAATCGCGGTGCGGGCAACGTTGCAAATGAAAGCGAGCCCCGCGCCGATCACGACCAAAAGCAGGCGTCGGGCAGCGGTAAACGAATAGAGTTCGCCAAGAAACAATGAGATCATCAGCGTGGCCTGAATCGATCGAACGCCGCTGCAAGCTTCCTCAATTCCAATAAATCCGGTTCCAACCTCAATGACATTGCCGTGTTGGAGCGCGGGCACGCCGGCGAGCTGGAGAAAGATGACGTTAATCGCGGTCACGATTCGCATCAGATTTTGGATGACGAGTTGTTCGATTCGGACCGGCCACGGAACGGCAACGAGAAAAAACAGAAATGGAAATGCGAAGTATCTCAGCCAGCTGTTGCCGCCGCTCAGGTAAACGATTGCCAGCGAGATCGTAATGACAACAAATGCGAGCAGCCAGCTTAACAGCCGCCAATCCGGATTTGCTTCGGCGACGAGCCGGATTGGGAGGAAAAGCGCGGCCGCCAACACGATCGTCAAAATCGCGAATGGACCAGCGTGCGGCGTGGCCGGGGCGGGTCGATTCTGCCAGCGTTTCCAAAGCAAATAAACGAGCAGGACCGGAACAATCAGGCCGTAGTTGTATTGAGGGTTCAGCCACCACTCCGGCTTGAGTTGGGCGATGAGCTCGAACCAGAATAGTCCAAGGACGGCAAGGATCAGCAACCATCCAGCGGTCTTGGTGTTTCCTGGCGCAGCCGGCGGGGCGTGCGCGGTCGTGGCGTCCATTTGCGACATAAGCCTAGCCGACCCCGAGCAACTTGCGAGCCCCTGTCCGGGTGCCCGCTCCTGGAGGATGACTTGTTGGGGACAGTTCGGCGATGAATAGTAGCGGAACAGCAACTGCTTGCGAGAACCGTTGTTTAAATATTGCAGACTTTGGATCTAGCTCGAAGGCAAAAGACTCGATAATGGAAGCTTCGCATCGACGAACAGAGCGTTTTTATTTGAAGCTCCTTTTCTGGAGCGTCGTTGGAATTGCGATTTTGATCGCAGTCTGTTGGGGCGGTCGCGATATTTATGCGCGTTGGCAGGAACGGCGACTGATTCGGCGTGCAGCTGTCGCTTTGGAGCATGGGGACGATGCCACCGCGAGCCTGGCGGCTCGCGCGGTTTTGCAAATTAAGGCGAAGAGCGCGCCAGCCGCGCGGATCATTGCTCAAATAGGTGAGAAGGGCGGCAACAGAGCAGCTCTCGATTGGCGGCATAGAGTCCTCGAGGTCGAGCCGCACTCTGTCGATGACGAATTGGCTTTGGCGCGTTGCGCATTGCAATTCAATGAGCCAGCGGTGGCCGAGCAGGCGATTTCGGAAATTGACGAGCAGGGTAAACATCAAGCTGGCTATCACGCTGTCGCGGCGACGCTAGCCGACATGAAAAAGGACGATGAAACGGCGCTTCATGAGTGGGAGCAGGCCGTGCAATTAGCGCCAGAGGATGGCGGTTATCAGCTTAAACTCGCGACCTTGGAACTACGCAGTGGTAAGCCGGACCGACAGGCCGCCGGTCGGGCCATCTTAAACAAATTGCGAGATGATCCGAAGCAACGGGGCGCTGCGACTCGGGCGTTGATTACCGACGGAATTGCCCGGCATGCGAGTAATCAGGAACTGCTCAGGCTGGCTCAAGATCTTCAAGGGTACCCGGAAGCCACGACCGCCGATCGTTTGATCTACCTGGATTTCATGCATCAGATCGATGCTCCCGAATTCACGAGCTATTTAACGAAGTTCGAGGCCGACGTTGTCTCGAAACCGGTCGAGCTAGGATCTCTACTCGAATGGATGAGCCGGAATAATCTGAACCTGGTGGCGCTTGACTATATAAAGAGCGTGCCCGCCGAGTTGTTGACCAAGTGGCCGGTCCCACTCGCCATTGCCGAGCTCTATGACCGGCTGAGAGACTGGCGCAAGCTCGAACAGGTCACCACCAACGCCAACTGGGGACAGGGTGAATTCATCCGGCACGCTTACCTGTCTCGAGCGTTACGCGAACAGGACAAGATGGCAGGCGCGGAACACGAGTGGGCGGCGGCAACTAAGGAAGCGTCGGCTCAAAGCGCATCGCTGATGTCCCTGATGCACACCACCGCGGAATGGAAATGGGAAAAGGAGATGGTGGATTTGTTGTGGACGTTGACCCGGAGTCAGGACAAGCAAAAGGAAGCGGTGGAGGAGTTGTATCGCTATTACGAAAAGGCGAGCGACACCCAGGGCCTTTATCGCGTTCTGGTTCGTTGGGCGGAGCTGGAGCCGGACAATCTGAATGTCCAAAATAATTTCGTCCAGGTTGCGCTCCTGCTTGACGCAAATGCCGACGACGCGCGCCGGATTGCCGTGGATTTGCACAACAAGGCGCCATCGAATCCGGCCTACACCACCACCTATGCCTACTCGTTGTTGACCAAGGGAAATTCCAAGGAAGCTGCCAAAGTTATGAGCTCTTTGACTCCCGAGGAACTGCGCGATCCCTCTGTGAGTGCCTATTACGGCATCTGCCTCGCTGCGGTGCACGATGAGAAAGCGCGCGAATTTTTGGCCGCTGGCCAAAAGGCGCCGTTGCTTCCCGAGGAGAAAAAGCTGATCGACAAGGCATTTGCCAGCCTCGATTCGTGGCGGCGAATTCGTTAGGCCTAACGACTAGGTCCTTCCAAGTATAAGTTGGCCCGCTTCCAGCTTTAGGGGACGGGAATGCAAGCTTCTCCTACTTGCCTGATCAGGCTTTTTGTACTTACTGCTGCCGTTTTCGGAACGTCCTATACCTATGCCGAGCCGGCTGCCGACAACGTCACCACCACTGCCAGAGTAACTGTTCGCGGCAATGAAGTTAAGGAATTCGACTGGGCGAAGCTACAAGCCCGGGCGCGAATTGCCTATGTCAGCTCCGGTCCTCGGGCCTTGCGTTCGCGAATGATCGACAACGATTTACAAACGGAATTCCGCTTCTCCGAATCCGATCCATCACCGTTGGTGATCATTGAATTGGCGAAGAGCGCCCAAGTCCATCGGGTAAGCACAGTTTTCAAAGCCGAAGACGCGCGGGTGGACGTCTTTTTGCTCAACGAATTGCCAAAAAACATGGCCGATCTGCAATTCGCCAACCCTGATGCATCAGTTGTCACTCTTCCAGACGAACGCGGCCTCGTTACGGTCAATCTATCGGTTGGCAGCACCCGTTATGTGGCGTTGCGCTGGAAACGAACTAAACGCGACGACCCATTTACTGTTGCGGAAATCAGCGCGTTCAGCAATGACCCGGCTGAATCAGTTACCGATCACGGGCCCGACGTAGCCCAAAGCACCAACCTCATGGCTTCGGCGCCACCGACCCTTGGCGTGATCAGCCCGTAACCCGAAACTTCTTCGGTCTCTTGATGAAATCGGGACGGCAATGAATCGTGCTTTAGCGATCCTCGTTACCGCCTTCGCTCTGCTCGTAATTTATCCGAGCGCGAATGCTAGCCTGATTTTCCTTTACGATTTCCCGAACGATTCCGGTTTGGCGGCCGATCAGACTAATTCGCAGCCGAGCGGGGCGACGTTTGGCGACTGGATTCGTACCGGCGTGGCAGCAGTTCCAAACTCTGGAACGGACACTTTCGGCAGTAATAATTGGAGCCAGAACGGCTCAATCGACACAAATGTGTTCGAAAGTTTTTCCATTACGGCCAATGGAGGATTTCATCTCAATCTCAGCAGTTTGACGTTCAGTGCGCTACGATCCGCGACCGGACCGCAAAACATGGAAGTCGGACTGTTCCTAAACGGTTCCGCGACGGTCTATGCGACTTTCGATTTTTCCCCCACGACAACCATGGCAGCGTATGTTTTCAACTTCACGGCCTTGACTGACGCGGACAATGCGACCACGGCAACATTCAAATTCTGTGGTTGGAACGCTGGTGGCCCCGGCGGCCAGGTTTATCTGGATGATGTCTCCACTTACGGCGATATCTCTAACTTGCCGGAAGTCGCGCCATTGCTTCCTGTCAGTCTGATTATTGCCTGCAGCGTATTCGAAACTCACAGACGTCGGGCGCGGAACCGGCTCGCAGGTTTCATTGAATCAGGGCACAAGCCTTACTGGTATCGTGCTGGCATATAACCGAAAAATCGATCTCAGTGGCGGTAAGGTTTACGGAAAAGCGATCGCCAACCAGATCGTCATCACAAGCGGCGGCCAAGTAGTCAGTCAATAGGCGTTCGGGTCCGCGAGCGACCGTTATCTGTCCGCGGCCAGAATCTTGTCGAGATCAGCCAGAACTTTGTCGAAGCTCTCTTCACTATCAGCGCTCTGGGACAAGATCTTCCCAGAGGCTTCCGCCAGGACCAATGTTGGAATTTCCTTGGCCAGATTGCCCTGGATTGCGCCGGCCTTGCCATCCCGTTTGTCATAAGCAACCGCCGGCCAGGGCATGTTCATTTGGCTGATGTAATTTTCCATCGCGAACGGGGAACGATCGACACTAAAAAACACGAGTTCAAATTCCGGATGTTGTGGCTGGACCCGATTATAGTAATCCACTAGTCGCGGCGTAATCTGCCGGCCGCTTTTCGACCAAATTGCCGAAAAGAAGAGGAGGTAATATCTTTTCTTCTGCTCGGCTTCATCGTCGACCGGAATCAGACTTCCCTCGTGCCAATACACCAGATCGCCCTTCAGGTGATCGTACATCGTTCCGCCGAGTTGTTGTTCGTGTTGCATGTTCGCCGACGGCGAGGGAGCGGGTCGGTTATCCGCCAGACTTGAGATAGGCTGAATTGCTTTTGAAGCCGTCGATTCCGACAATTGTTTCTTTTCAAAGGCAGCATTTTCGGC
>JAJPJU010000002.1 GCA_021324035.1 Spartobacteria bacterium
GAAGAAAGCCGCCCAGCTCCTCGGTATTCAGCGGCCAACGCTTTATAACAAAATGAAGCGTTACGCGATTGAGCTCTGACATCAGATTCGAATGTCGAAATCCGAAATCCCAAACAAATCCGAATTCATTCCTACGACGAAGGATTAGTTGATTTTTCAAATCTTTTGGAATTTTCGTCCTTCGAATTTGTTTCGAGCTTCGATATTCGAATTTCGGATGTGATTTCAGAATTCCGGATCTGGTTTCTCGATCACGTAACGGGTCTGGGCCGCATCGGCCTTGCCGCTCAGCTGGCTCTTGAAGATCGGCGGAGGATTTGTCGAGATGACTTCGAAGCTTTTGACCACGAATTCCGGATACATTCGATTGCTGGCCGGCTCGTAAACTTTGTCGCCGCTGAAAGAGCCGGTGAGTTTGTATTCGTAATTGTTGTCCGATCCGAATTTCAACGCCGCCCGGTCAGGGGCCAGTTTTTCCTTCTCGTTCAGCATCACGAGCTCCGAGGTGCTCCAGGGCTGGCCGGGTTTGCGGATGTATCCCCAGAACTTGAAATCCGGTTTGAAATAACGCCGGCCGACGTAGTAGTCACCCGGTGGCTCGGCCGCAATTCGCTGGGCCATTTGGATCTTGGCGCTTTGGCTCGCCGTCGGCTCGGTTTGGCATCCGGCGAAAATTATCAACGCAAACGGAAGCAACACCGCGCCTGTAAGGCCTGGTCTGAAGATCGACATCTTTCAGGATCGACTTCTACTCAACTCTTTCGTCTGCGCAATGGTGGGTTTCCTTTTGCATCGGCCCGCAGCGTCCGTACAATTTTGCGTGCTCGAACTCGAAGTGTATGCTGCGGGGTTGCGCGATTTGGACAAAATCCTGGAACTCGGTCATCAGCTTTCCTCGATTCCAGGGCTCCGTTACAAGGTCGACCGTAATCACGATTTGGTTTACCTGGAACTCGATGAGCCGACGATAGGCTTTCGCGAGATCCGCGCGATTTTCCGCAAACTATCTCTCGATCCGCGCTTTATTGGAGCAATTCCAACTGAGCTGCGGCCGAAAACAAAAACGCAGCTGTTGGACGTTTAGCGGTTCAACCGATGTTTGTTCGATTTTTTAGCGCACTCGGGCGGCCGCTCATTCGGTTTGTTCAATATTTGGGCGAAGTTGTCATGCTGGGCGCGGACACATTTCGCTCGCTCTTTACCCATCGTTTGCGATGGAAACTGTTTCTCAACCAGGTCGTCGAGATCGGGCTTCTGTCGCAGCTCGTCGTGGTGATCACCGGAGGTTTTACCGGGGCGGTGTTTTCGGCCCAGACTTATTTCCAATTTCACAAAATCGGAATGGGATCGGCGGTCGGTGCAGTGGTATCGGTCGCGTTGATGCGCGAGCTCGGACCGGTTTTGACCGCTTTGATGGTGACTGGGCGTGTCGGCGCGGCGATGTCGGCCGAGATCGGGACCATGAAAGTGACCGAACAAATTGACGCCCTTCGCGCGCTCGCCGTTTATCCGACCGATTATCTGGTGGTCCCGCGGGCGCTCGCGATGATGGTTTCGATGCCGTTGTTAGTTGCTGAATGCATCGCGGTCGGAATCGGTGTTGGCTACCTGGTCGCGATCTTTTTGTTGGAAGTGAACGGTACGTATTACATGGCCAACATGGTGAGATGGACCCGCAACCGCGATATCATCATGGGACTCTCGAAGGCGTTTTGCTTCGGCATTCTCATCGTCTTCATCAGTTGTCACAAAGGGTTGACCGCCCGCGAAGGCGCCGTCGGAGTCGGCCGGGCTACGACTGAGGCGGTGGTGAATGCTTCACTCGCGGTGTTGATCAGCAATTTCTTCCTGACCATGACGCTCAACATCATTTACCCGGCTGGATACCAATGAAGTTGATAGCTGATAATTGATAGTTGATGGGGACGGCGCTGAATGTCTATCAACCATCAACAATCAACCAACAACTCTGCGATGATCCGGGTCGAGGGGCTGGTGAAAAACATCGGCTCTCAGGAAATCTTGCGGGGGATTGATCTCGATGTCGAACCGGGGGAAACGCTGGCCATCATTGGTCGAAGCGGCGGGGGAAAAAGTGTCCTGCTCAAGCACTTGATCGGCTTGATGCGGCCGGATGCCGGTCAGATCTGGATCGAGGGCGAAAACATTACCGGAATGAACGAGCGCAGACTGGCGTCGATCCGCCAAAAAGTCGGCATCCTTTTCCAAGGCAGCGCCCTTTTCGATTCGATGACGGTGGCGGAAAACATTGCCTTTCCCTTGCGTGAAGCCGGCGAGCGTGATCCAAAAGTCTTACGACAACGGGTCAGCCAGATACTCGAAGTCATGGAGCTCGGCGGTCAGGAAGAGAAAATGCCGGTGAATTTGAGCGGCGGAATGAAAAAACGCGTTGGTCTTGCGCGATCAATCATTCGTCAGCCATCGTGTATCCTTTACGACGAACCGACCTCCGGTCTCGATCCGGTAGTTTCCGATTCCATCAATCGTTTGATTCGACGATTACAGCAGCGATTTGGCGTGACCAGCATTGTTGTGACTCACGATATGAAGAATGCATTTCATGTGGCGGATCGAATCGCGTATCTGCACGAGGGTCGCATTTATTTTCATGGAACGCCCGACGAGTTGCGGTTTTCGACAGACAAATTGATCCAGGATTTCATGCATGGACGTTCGGAGGAGCAGTTGACCCCGCAAGCCTTTGGGGGTGAGAGTTGATCCGATGAGCCGAAGCGAGCGTGGTTTGGAATTCAAAGTCGGCGTTTTTGTCTTTCTCGGGATCGCCGCGATAGGCGGTCTGGTCGTGCAATTCGGAAGGCTGGGGGAAGGCTTCAAGACTTATTACCCGCTTACCATTCGATTC
>JAJPJU010000147.1 GCA_021324035.1 Spartobacteria bacterium
CGAATTTTCGCGAAAAGCTCATCGCTTTCGGATTCGTGTCGACTCGTGAAATTTGTGTCTAGTTCTCGCTTGCGAGTGGTTCGCCGACCAAATAACGCGTAAACCGCCGGATCACGATGTTTTCGCCCAGCTCCGCGATTTTCGAGTTCAACAGATCCTTGATTGTGACGTCGGGATTTTTGATGAACCCCTGCTCGAGCAAACAGACTGTGCTGTAGAACTTGTCGAGTTTTCCATCAACGATCTTCTCCATCACATTAGCCGGTTTGCCTGTCACCTGTCCCTTATAGATCTCGCGCTCGGCTTCAATCAATGTCGCGGGAACATCCTCGCGGCTCACATAGAGCGGATGGGCCGCGGCGATATGCAATGTGATGTCTTTAACGAAACCGCGAAAGTTTTCATTCTTAGCCACGAAATCCGTTTCGCAATTTACTTCAACCAAAACGCCAACCTTGCCCTGCAAGTGAATGTAGGAAGCGACGATACCTTCTTTGGTGGCCCGTGAGGCTTTTTTGCCCGCGCTGGCGATCCCTTTGGTGCGCAAAATCGTTTCAGCTTTCGCCATGTCTCCACCGGCTTCTTCCAAAGCGCGTTTGCAATCCATCATGCCGGCGTTGGTTTTTTCGCGAAGCTGTTTAACGATTTTTGGGTCGATAGCGGTCTTGGTGCTCATTTGGGAATGTTGATGGTTAAAATTTGATGTTGATAGATTTGCGATCGGGATCCTCGTCAGTCGCTATCAACTATCAACCAACGATTATCCACCGCTTCCGTTAAGCGGAAACGCCGGCCATCTCGATCTGCTCGCGAATGCGGGCTTCACCGCTGGCCGAAACGATCGCGTCGACCAGCTTCTGCAACACAATGCGAATGGCGCGAATCGCGTCGTCATTGCCGGGGATTGGATAATCGATCATTTCCGGATCGGCGTTGGTATCGACAATCGCGACAACTGGGATATTCAAGCGTCGAGCCTCGGCGACCGCGTTCTGTTCGCGAGTGACATCGATAATAACTATCGCGTCAGGCAACTGCGCCATCTCGAGGATTCCGTCAAGATTGCGGCGGAGCTTCGCAGCTTCGCGATTAAGCGCGGCGAGCTCCTGCTTGCCCATCTTTTTGTAATCGGGCGACTGCTCGATCTGTTCGATAAATTTGAGACGGCCGATACTTTTCCGGATCGTGGTCAGATTGGTCAGGGTTCCGCCGAGCCAGCGCTGGTTCACGTAAAATTGTCCACAAGCCAGCGCCGCTTCCTTGATCGCTTCCTGGGCTTGTTTCTTGGTTCCCACGAACAGGATTTTCCCGCCGCGACGAGCAACTTCCTGAAGGAATTCGGTCGCCCGATGAAGCTGCTTCACAGTTTCATCGAGATTAATGATGTAAATTTGGTTTCGCTCTTCGAAAATGAACGGCTTCATCTTCGGGTTCCAGCGCTTGGTCTGGTGACCGAAATGCACGCCCGCTTCCAAAAGCTCGGGCACTAATTCAACTGTGTTTGCCATACGAAATAACCGCCGCAAGAGAGGGGGAAACGGCGGACGGGGAAGATGCTACAGACAGCGGCTAAACGCAACCGAATAATCACCTTTTTCCTGAGGCTCCCGCCTCGCAAAACCGGGCCAAAATCCAGCACCAGTCCGACAGCCGGTTGAGATAACGGAGAATCTCGGGATTCGGATCCTTTAACGAGGCCACATGCCTTTCCGCGCGCCGGCATACGGTCCGGGCCAAATCCAAAGCAGCCGAGACCGGGTTAGCGCCCGGGATGACCCAATCCTTCGGGAACAGCGCTTTGTCTTTCTCCAGGTCGGCAATCACCCCGTGAATTCGATCGACCATTTTCGAATCCACGACCTGGAAGCCATCTTTCACGTAGCGTGATCGATCTTCCGGCAACGTTGAAAGCTCCCCCATCACGTTGATCAATTCCTTTTGCACGGCGAAGATTTGATCGACGACAAATTTGTCTTTGCAATTCGCGCGAGCCAGCCCCAGCGCCGCGGTCATCTCGTCAACCGCTCCGTAAGCTTCCGATCGCGGATTATCTTTCGGCAGGCGTCGCCCGTACATGAGCGAGGTTTCGCCCTCGTCGCCGGTCTTGGTTACGATCGACATGGCGAGAATCCTAACTAGAGCATGGCTGGAAAGCAAAACGGCGGACCAACAAAAGCGGTCCGCCGTTTGAATTTGTTAATAATGCCAGTCCGCCGCGGACTCGAACGCTACCCGATCGCGGGAGCCATTTCGGCCTCGTCCATTGCGGGAGCGCCGATCGGCTCACCCTTCTCGATGAGCCGGACTTCGCGATGTTGCGGGAAGCCGGTTCCGGCTGGGATCAAGTGACCCATGATCACGTTTTCCTTGAATCCGCGCAGCCTGTCGACTTTGCCGAGCGTTGCGGCTTCGGTCAGCACCCGAGTGGTATCCTGGAACGAGGCAGCGGAAATGAAGCTGTCGGTTTCGAGTGAGGCTTTGGTGATGCCGAGCAGCACTGGCACGGCTTCCGCCGGCTTGCCGCCTTTCTCGACGACCTGCCTGTTCTCTTCCTCGAAGTCGAGCTTGTCGACCTGATCGCCCCACAACAACGACGTATCGCCCGGATCGGTGATCTTCACTTTCCGCAACATTTGGCGAACGATGATTTCGATGTGCTTATCGTTAATCTCGACGCCTTGGAGCCGATAAACTTCCTGCACTTCGTTGACGAGGTGCTCCTGCAATTCCTGTGGTCCGCAGACCTCGAGAATTTCGTGCGGAACAATCGGTCCTTCGGTCAGCTGTTGACCTTTCTTCACGAAATCGCCCTTGAAGACGATCACGTGCTTGGTCATCGAAATGAGATGCTCTTCTTCCGCACCGGTCTCCGGATCCTTCAGAATCAAGCGACGCTTGCCGCGGACGGTGCCGCCCATTTCGACAATACCATCGATCTTCGCGATCTCGGCGGCGTCTTTCGGACGGCGCGCTTCGAATAATTCAGCGACGCGCGGTAGACCGCCAGTGATGTCCTTGGTCTTGGCAACTTTTCGCGGCGTCTTCGCCAGCAACGCACCGGCGCGAATCTTTTGATCTTCTTCGACAATGACGTGCGCGCCTGCCGGGATCGAATAGCTCGCCAGCACTTCTTTCTTGTCGCCGATGATCACGATCTGCGGGTGTAAATCTTCTTTGTGTTCGATGATGACCGTTCCCATCAAACCCGTCGCTTCATCGACGTCGCGCTTGATCGTAACTCCGGCGATCATGTCGCGGAATTCAACTTTACCGCCTTTATCGGTCAGAATCGGGACGTTGTAGGGATCCCATTGCACGAACGTCTCGCCTTTTTTCACATTAGAGCCGTCGTCTTTCGAGATCATGGAGCCGACCACGACGTTGTAACGCTCGAGCTCGCGGCCTTCAGCATTATGCACACTGATTGATCCGTTCTTGCTCAACACGATCCAACTGCCGTCCAACGCCTGCACCGTGCGCAGATCATTGAACTGCACCCGGCCGTCGTTTTTGGCTTTGATAATTGGTTGCTTGAACGTCTGACTCGCAGTTCCGCCGATGTGGAATGTCCGCATCGTTAACTGCGTTCCCGGCTCGCCGATGGACTGCGCGGCAATAATTCCGACCGCTTCGCCCATTTTCACGAACTGTCCGGTCGCGAGATTGCGTCCATAACACGCCGCGCAAACGCCGCGGCCGCATTCGCAAGTCAGCACGGAACGGATTTTCAACGCTTCCACTCCAATGCGCTGCAGGTCGGCCGCGATCTTCTCGTCGATCAGCTGGTTGGCTTTGACGATCTTCTTCTTCTTATCGACCGGGTCAGCGATCGTTTCGCAGCTCACCCGTCCGATGATGCGCTGGCCGAGATCGACCACTTCCTCGTCGCCCTCGTAAATCGAACGAACAACGATTCCGTTAACGGTTCCGCAATCCTCCATGTTGATGATGACGTCCTGGGCCGCATCAACGAGCTTGCGGGTGAGGTAACCGGAGTCCGCGGTTTTCAGCGCGGTGTCGGCCAAACCTTTACGGGCGCCGTGAGTTGAAATGAAGTATTCGAGCACGCTCAAGCCCTCTCGGAAATTCGAGGTGATCGGACGTTCGATAATTTCGCCGCTTGGCTTGGCCATCAACCCGCGCATGCCGGCGAGCTGGCGGACCTGCTGACGATTGCCGCGCGCTCCCGAATCCACCATCAAGTAGACCGGATTGAGTTCTTTGCGACCTTCATTGTGTTCGAGGGTCCGGAACATCACGTTGGAAATTTCGTCGCCAGCGTGGGTCCAGATGTCGATGATCTTATTGTAACGCTCGCCGTCGGTGATGATACCCTTGCGGTACTGCTGTTCGACCTGGCGGATCTGCTTGTAAGCGTTCTCCAGCTCCGTTTGTTTTTCCTTCGGAATAATCATGTCCGAAATTCCGATGGAGATACCGGCCTTGGTCGCTTCGGTGAACCCGAGCTCTTTCAATTTGTCGAGCGTGGCAACCGTAACCGCCGGGCCCGCGACCTGGTAGCAACGCCAGATGATGTCGCTGAGCTGTTTTTTGCCCGCGGCTTTGTTGAAGAAACCGAGCTCTTTCGGCCAAATCTGATTGAAGACGACGCGGCCCGCGGTGGTCTCGATTGTGCCAGCGTCGGGATTTCCGTAAATGGTTTGATTGCCGCGATCCGGGTTTTGGAACCGGATACGATCGTGCGTCTTGACGGTTCCTTCGGCCATGGCGAATTCGACTTCGATGGCATTTGAGAATAACGGCAAATGCTCCTTCTTGGCGCCGCGCGGGTTCTGGGTCACGTAATAGCAGCCGAGCGTGATATCCTGTGAAGGCGTGGTGATTGGTTTGCCGCTCGAGGGCGAGAAAATGTTGTTCGGCGCGAGCATTAGCATGCGCGCTTCCAACTGCGCTTCCACTGATAGCGGCACGTGGACCGCCATCTGGTCGCCGTCAAAGTCCGCGTTATAAGCGGTGCAGACGAGCGGATGAATGCGGATCGCTTCGCCTTCGATCAATTGCGGCTCGAAAGCCTGGATCGACAAGCGGTGCAATGTCGGCGCGCGGTTCAGCAGAACTGGATGCCCGCGCGTGACTTCGTCGAGAATGTCCCAAACTTCCGGCGTCTGGCGCTCGATCATTTTCTTCGCGCTACGAACCGTGTGGACGTAGCCGAGATCCTTCAGCCGGCGAATAATGAACGGCTCGAATAAAACGAGCGCCATCTTCTTCGGCAAACCGCACTGGTGCAGTTTCAATTCCGGACCGATGACGATGACCGATCGGCCCGAGTAATCGACGCGCTTGCCGAGCAAATTCTGACGGAAACGTCCGCCTTTGCCCTTGAGCATGTCGGAAAGTGATTTCAACGGACGATTGCCCGCGCCGGTGACGGCGCGACCGTGACGGCCGTTGTCAAACAACGCGTCGACCGCTTCCTGCAGCATTCGTTTTTCGTTCCGAATGATGACGTCCGGCGTTTTCAGCTGGAGCAGGTTCTTGAGACGATTGTTCCGGTTAATGACGCGGCGATAAAGATCGTTCAGGTCAGACGTGGCGAATCGACCGCCTTCCAACGGAACGAGCGGCCGCAAATCCGGCGGAATGACCGGCAGCACATCGAGGATCATCCACTCGGGCCGCGCGTGGGAATTCATGAAGCCCCCGACGAGCTTCAGGCGTTTCGCGAGTTTCTTGCGAATCTGTTTGGACTTGGTTGCGCCCATCGCCTTTTCCAGCTCTTTGTTGAGCTTGTTCAGGTCGATTTCGGCCAAAAGTTTTTTGATCGCTTCGGCGCCCATGCCGGCGACGAAATCTTCGCCGTATTGTTCCTGGGCTTCGCGATATTCGACTTCGTTCAGGAGCTGCGCCTTTTGCAACGGCGTCTTGCCCGGGTCGATGACGATATAGTCCTCATAATAGATAACGCGCTCGAGCTGACGCGCGCTCATGTCGAGCATCAGGCCGATGCGCGACGGCATGCACTTGTAGAACCAGATGTGCGAAACAGGAACCGCCAGCTCGATGTGGCCCATCCGCTCACGACGAACCCGGGCCAGCGTCACTTCGACGCCGCAACGGTCGCAAATCACGCCCTTGTGCTTGATCCGCTTGTATTTTCCGCACGAACATTCCCAGTCACGGGTCGGACCGAAAATACGTTCGCAGAAGAGTCCGCCCTTCTCCGGTTTGAACGTTCGATAATTGATCGTTTCCGGATTTTTGACTTCGCCCTTGCTCCAGGAGCGCATCGTGTCGCTCGAGGCCACCCCAATAGCGACCTGGTCGAAACCGACCGCGCGCTCTTCACCAACTAACTCACGCCAGGAATGTTCGTTCATTGATTCTCCAAAACTAAATGCCGTTGTTTAAAATTATCCGAGGTGTTCGAAAACTGTCTGCGGGGCCTGGCCGCCGACTTTCACGTCGAGGCCCAAGCTCTGCATTTCCTTGATCAACACGTTGAAAGATTCGGGTGTTCCCGCTTCCAGCGAATTGTCGCCTTTAACGATCGATTCGTAGATGCGAGTCCGGCCCTGCACGTCGTCTGACTTCACGGTCAGAAGTTCCTGCAGCGTGTAAGCCGCGCCGTAAGCTTCGAGCGCCCATACTTCCATCTCTCCGAAACGCTGGCCGCCGTATTGAGCTTTGCCGCCCAACGGTTGCTGCGTGACGAGCGAGTAAGGACCAACCGCGCGCGCGTGGATCTTGTCCGCGACCAGGTGGCCGAGCTTCATCATATAGATGTAGCCAACGACAACTTCCTGATCGAATGAGTCGCCAGTGCGGCCGTCGAACAGTCGCGCTTTGCCGGTTTCCTGAACCCAGCTGAAGCCTTCCTTTTTCTTGGCTTCTTTCAGGTACTCGCGAATCTTGCTTTCCTTGATTCCATCGAAGACCGGGGTCGCGACCTTGAAACCGAGCGCCTTGGCTGCGACGCCGAGGTGCGTTTCCAAAACCTGACCGACGTTCATTCGGCTCGGCACGCCGAGCGGATTCAATACGATTTCGACCGGAGTTCCGTCCGCAAGGAACGGCATGTCTTCTTCAGGAACGATTCGCGCGACCACGCCTTTGTTTCCGTGACGGCCGGCCATTTTATCGCCGACCGACAGTTTCCGTTTCGATGCGATGTAAACTTTGACCTGCTTGATGATGCCGGGATCGATGTCGTCGCCGCTTTCGACCCGGTCCATCGAGCGTTCACGTTCGAGCTCGAGCTCGGCGAACTTGTGTTCGTAGTGCCCGATAATCTCGCGGATCTTGTTGCGAATCGGGCTCGGATCGATCTCGATGTGATCGTAAACGTTGGCCAGTTTGCGCAACAACGTCTTGGTGATCTTGCGGTTGGCCGGAATGATAATTTCGCCGGTCTCGGCATTGACGACGTCGAGCGGGATTTTTTCGCCCAACAGAATGTTCGAGAGCGAATCAGTCAGTTGCTCCGTCAGCTCTTCTTTCTTGCGACGATGCTCTTCGGTAATTGACTTGATCTGCTTCTTGGTTTCGGCCGGGGTGAGTTTCTCGCGCGAAACTTCTTTGCGCGATGAAACCTTCACGTCCATCACGATGCCGTAGGTGCCGGATGGGACAGTGAGGGACGTATCTTTAACGTCCGCCGCTTTCTCGCCGAAGATGGCGCGGAGCAATCGTTCTTCCGGCGCGAGCTCGGTCTCGCTCTTGGGAGTGATCTTGCCGACGAGGATGTCGCCAGGCTTCACTTCCGCACCGACGCGGACGACGCCGTCCGGTCCGAGATTTCTCAAAGCTTCCTCGCTTACGTTTGGAATATCGCGAGTGATTTCCTCCGGACCAAGCTTGGTGTCACGGGCGCCGATCTCGAATTCGTCGATGTGAATCGAGGTGTAGATGTCCTCCTTCACGACCTTCTCGGAGATCATGATGGCATCCTCGAAGTTGTAGCCGTGCCATGGCATGAATGCGACGAGCACGTTTCGGCCAAGCGCGAGCTCACCGTTCTGAGTGTTCGGGCCGTCTGCGATAACCTGGCCTTTTTTAACGTGCTGACCTTTTTTAACGACCGGCTTCTGGTTCACACAGGTGCCCGCGTTCGAGCGCATGAATTTCCGCATCTCGTAAACGTAGAGTCCCTCTTCCGGATCGCTCTTGATCTTCTTGCGGTGTTCCGGCACGTGACCGTCTTTGGAGACGATGATCTGATCGGCCGTGACCGACGCGACCTTGCCACTGTCGATTGCGATGACAACGGCGTGCGAATCGCGCGCGACTTTGCCTTCCAGGCCCGTCCCGACGAACGGAGCTTCCGACACAATCAGCGGAACGCCCTGGCGTTGCATGTTCGAACCCATCAACGCGCGGTTCGCGTCGTCATGTTCGAGGAACGGAATCAATCCCGCCGCGACCGAAACGAGCTGTTTCGGCGAAACGTCCATGTAGTGAACTTTGGCCGGCTCGACTTCCAAAAAGTCGCCGCGATAACGGACAGAAACCTTTTCCCCGGTGAAATGGCCACGACCGTCGACCGGCGCATTGGCCTGTGCGACCAGGAAGTTTTCTTCTTTGTCGCCGGTCAAATAATCGATCTCATCGGTGACGCGACCGTTGGTGACCTTGCGATAAGGCGTTTCGATAAAACCAAATTCGTTGATGCGCGCGAAGGTCGACATCGAGCTGATCAGACCGATGTTCGGGCCTTCCGGCGTTTCAATCGGACAAATGCGGCCGTAGTGCGACGGGTGAACGTCGCGGACTTCGAATCCGGCGCGATCGCGTGACAAACCTCCTGGTCCGAGGGCGGACAAACGCCGCTTGTGGGTCAGTTCCGCGAGCGGATTGGTTTGATCCATGAACTGCGAGAGCTGGGAGCGGCCAAAGAAATCGCGAATCACGGCGCTGAGCGCTTTCGGATTCACCAACTTCTGCGGCGTCATGCCGTCGACGTTGATGTCGAACAGCGTCATGCGCTCTTTGACCAACCGTTCGGTGCGGGCGAGGCCGACCCGGCACTGATTGGCGAGCAATTCGCCAACCGTGCGGACGCGACGGCTGCCGAGATGATCGATATCATCCAGGGTACCTTCGCCGCGGCGGAGGTTAATTAAGTACTTAATGGCAGCGATGAAATCCTTATCAGTCAGGATCCGTTCAGTGAGATCGACGTCGATGCCAAGCTTCTGATTAATTTTGTAACGACCAACGCGGCCGAGATCGTATTTTTTTGGATCGAAGAACAACCGCTTCAGCAACGCGCGGGCGTTCGCGACGGTCGGCGGATCCCCGGGGCGCAAACGGCGGTAGATATCCTTGAGGGCTTCTTCCTGATCGTGCGCCGGATCTTTACGCAAGGCTTTGACGACGGTGTCATCGTTGGAAATATCGATGATTTTAACTTCCTTGATTCCGAGGCCCATGATCTGGCGAACGGTGGCAAGGGTCAGCGGCTCGAAGGCGCGGGCGACAGTCACTTCGCCGTCGCGGACTTCAGCAGTCAGAACCTTGGTTGCGAGTTTCTCTTCGTCGAGCTTCTCGCTGAGTTTCAGGTTCTCGATGTTGTAGAAAAGTTTGATGACTTCCTCGTCCGATCCGTAGCCGAGAGCGCGAAGGAAGGTCGTGGCCAGGAATTTCCGGCGGCGTTTCCGGCGATCTAAATAGATGTAGAGCAAATCAGCGGTATCGAATTGGACTTCGATCCAGGAACCGCGATCCGGGATGATCCGGAAGCTGTAAAGAACTTTGCCGTTCAGGTGGATCGTCGATTCGAAGGCAATACCGGGCGAACGGTGAAGCTGCGAAACCACGACACGCTCCGCGCCGTTGATTACGAATGTGCCCTGCGGAGTCATGAGCGGGATTTCGCCCATGTAAACTTTCTCTTCCTTGGTGCCTTTCTCCTCGCGGAGCTGGAAGGTTACGTGAAGCGGCGCGCTGTAGGTCTGGCCTTCGCGCTGCGCTTCCAGGGCGCTCAGCTTCGGTTCGCCGATTTCGTAATGGCTGAAATCGAGGACGGCTTTCTCGTCGTAGCTCTCGATTGGAAAAACTTCTTTGAAAACCGCCTGAAGGCCATGGTTTTTCCGTTTGGAAAACTGCACGTCTTTTTGGAGGAAATCGACGTAGGAATTGAGTTGGACTTCAATGAGGTTTGGAGGCTCGATTGCTTCCTTGATTGTTCCGAAGTGGATGCGTTCCGAATTTCGTTCTGACATAATCACCAGGCCACGGGGTTAAACTTCACTCCGGCCCCACAATAAATTGCGACCGTACGCGTACAATGGGCTTACGGCATCAACCGGACGAGGGGTGCAAAAATGGCCTCAAAATAGCGGCCTGTCAAATCGACCAACCACCATTTTGCTGCCAATTCAAACTTTCCAGCAAACTACGGTTAAAAATAAGTCTCCCTACTTCTAACAAAGGCCGAGATTAGACCAAAACGGCCGCCTGGCAAGCTAAATCGCCAGGCGGCCGCTGATAGAAAAAAACTGAGTCGTTACTTGATCTCGACCTTCGCGCCGGCCGCTTCGACCTTCTTCTTGATCTCTTCGGCTTCGGCTTTCGGCACGCCTTCCTTGATCGGCTTGGGAGCTCCTTCGACCAGCGCCTTGGCCTCGGCCAGGCCGAGTCCCGGAACCGCGCCGCGGATCTCCTTGATCACGCCGATCTTGTTCGCGCCCATTTCCTTCAGGATGACATCGAAGGTGGCTTTTTCTTCAACCGCGGGAGCCGCTGCTCCGCCGCCTGCCGGAGCCGCCGCAACCGCCACTGGTGCCGCTGCGCTTACGCCCCATTTCTCTTCGAGTTGTTTTACCAATCCAGCAATCTCGAGAACGGACAGGCCGCTGAGTTGCTCCACCAATTTATCTGTATCTGCCATTTTGTTCCTCCAATTGCCGCTCCCGGGAGCTCCCGGAAATTTAAAGCCGATAGCCATCGGCTCGGACAGTGTTTCGTTTGTTTCGTCCCGCACACGCGAGACAGAAATTTATGCCGCCGGCGTTTCTGCCGCGGGCGGGCCCTCCTTTTCGCCTTTCGCTTTCAACAATCGTGCGAACGCCGAAGCCGGCTCGTTCAATAACCGGACAAATTTTGTCGCGGGCGAGAGGAACAATCCGAGCAATTGCGCCTGCAACACTTCACGCGGCGGCAAGTCAGCCAACTGTTCGATTTCCTTGGTCGCAACCTGCGCGCGATCGATGAAGCCGAGCTTCAACATCGCCTTCTTAAATTCCTTGGTGAACGTCTTAAGAATCTTCGCGACTGGCGCGACGTCTTTTTCACCCGTCACCACCGCGGTTTGTCCTACCAGTTCGCCATTCGACGGCGTCAGGCCTGAATCAGCCATCGCCCGTTTCAAGAAGCTGTTCTTAACAACGTGAACTTCAGCGCCGGCCGCGGCCAGTCGCTTGCGCAGCTCGCTGAAGTCGTCCACCTCCATGTGCTGGTAATCCGTAACCAGGACGTAGGACGATTCCTTCAAATCCTGAGCAAGGTCTTTAACAATATCGGCTTTTTCTGGTCTCATGGTTAGGCGGCCTGTCCGGCGAGATAAGGTGAGGGATCGAGTTTCAGGCCGGGCGACATTGTCGCGCTTAACGTCATCCCGTCAACAAAACGGCCTTTCGCCGTTGCGGGACGCGCCCGAACCACTGCTTCGATCACTGCGTTGCTGTTTTCCACCAGCGCTTTTTCTTCGAATGAAAATTTTCCAATTGGCACCGCGACGTTGCCGTTCTTATCGAGTTTGAATTCCACTCGTCCGGCTTTTACTTCCTGAACCGCCTTGGCTGTGTCGTCGGCGACGGTTCCGGCCTTTGGGTTCGGCATGAGGCCGCGCGGACCCAGAACCTTTCCAAGCTTGCGGACCTCGGCCATTGCTGCCGGCGTTGCGATTGCGACGTCAAAATCTTGAAATCCTTCCTGGACCTTTTTCACCAGATCCATAAAGCCGACATGCTCAGCGCCTGCTTCTTTGGCGGCTTTCGCGCCTGCGCCTTCAGCGAACACCAGGACCCGAACGGTTTTGCCGCTGCCGTGGGGCAACGCGCAAGTGCCACGCACCATTTGATCCGATTGTTTCGGATCGACTCCGAGACGAAATGAAACCGTCACCGTCTGGTCGAACTTGGTCGGCGGAAATTTCTTCAGCGTCGCGACGGCGTCACTGATGTTGTAAGATTTTTTGCGGTCCAGCTGCTCGGCGGCCGCGCGATAACGTTTGCTGCGTTTCTGTTGCATATTTTTTTGCAGTACGAACGAGCTTTTGACTCTCCTGCGGTTGTTTTGGGGAGCGCACAATAAGACAGGACGGTGGGTTGTCAAAGTCATTCATACGTCCGTGATCCCTGATGCCGTCTTCCCGTTTAGGTGGGGGCGATTGTCCCCAATCGCCCGCGGTCCGTCAGGGACAACGGCCCCTACCTCGGAGGGTTTTGAGCTTGCAAAATGTCTACTAAACTTGGTAAAACCCGGGGGTTATGAAAAGCCCCACTCATTATAGATTCTTAGTTGCCCTCGCTGCAGGAATGCTGGTCGTTCCCCAACTTCACGCCAAGCCGGTCGGCTTTAGCGAGTTGTCGCTTCTGGTGCGAATGCATGAACCGGAATTCTCCATCAAGAATGAGGTGGCTGAGAGAAAACTTCTTCATCCGCTGACCCAGCCCCAGGAAAATCTGCTCAAGCAGCAGGGCGCGAGTGACTCGCTCATCAAATCATTGCGTGATTCGACCTTGGCCGTTTCCAAAGAAGAAGCGGCTGCGATCGAGAATTCGGCAGTCCGCGAAAGCAGCGCCGCAGTCGGCGAAGCCATGTCGCATCCCGGCCATCAACAACATGTCGTAGTTTTCGACGTGACCTTTGGCCACCCGATTAATTTGAGCCAGTGGGGCGGCCTAGATTACGAAATCGCATTCTTCTCTTACCGCTTCGCTGGCGAAGATCACATCCAGCCTGCTTTGATTGATCAAGTCGGCACTCGAACGGTTGTCAGCCCAATTGTGCCAACAGGCGGGTTGAGCGCGAGCGATGCGTTTACGTCTGATTGGTTCCCCAGCAATGGAGTCCGAAATTGGAGATATACGCCTTATAACGGGCACGATTACGACAATCGGGGGGATTTCAGAGATGCCCGCTCAATCAACTTTGGAAATAATTTTACCGATGCGGTAGGCGTTAGTTCGTACTCCGTATCTCGACCAGTCGCGATCGATTGGGAGGATCCAGTTTTCTTCGACGGGCAAGCCTATACCTTTTATCCGGTCTACGGAAGCGGCGGAGTTTCCCTGTATTATATAAGCTCGAACAGCTACTCGGCCCGCGTCGCGGTCGCCTTTAATCGCTAATCAGCCGGAATCTCCGGGGGTGTCTCGCCTGACTCGGCGACAGGCGGGACATTTGGGGCACCGTTGCGGATAATCTTTCCCTCCTTCATCACGAAGGAGACTCGTTCGGTAGCAGTGATGTCGCTGGTCGGATCACCGGGCATTGCAATGACGTCTGCGAGCTTTCCTTTTTCCAATGTCCCAACTTTTTGCGCGATGCCGAACAGATCGGCGGCATTACCGGTTGCGGTTTTCAATGCATCAATTGCGGGCAAGCCGAGGTCGGTCATCAATTTGAATTCTTTCGCGTTTTGTCCGTGCGGAAAAACCGCGGCGTCCGTGCCGAATGAAATTTTCACGCCCAATTTCACCGCGTTGCGGAACATTTCCGACCGTGCGTCATAAGCGGCCTTCGCTTTCGCCTGCAACGCAGGCGGATAATTGCCCATCTTTTGAATGATCCATTCGGCCGCCATCAACGTCGGCGTCAGGTAAGTCCCTTTGTTCTTCATCATGGTCAGTGTGTCCGGCTTTAGAAACGAACCGTGTTCGATCGAATCGACTCCGGCGGCGATCGCATCTTTGGCGGCCTGATCGCCGTGACAATGAACCGCGACTTTTTTGCGCAAACGATGCGACTCATCCACCAACGCGATAATTTCCGCGGACGTCAGTTGTGGGGTGTCGACCTCATCGGCCAGTGACAGAACGCCCCCCGAGACTGCGGCCTTAATAACGTCGGCCCCGTTCTTTACTTCGAATCGCACCGCCTTGCGAATCGCATCCGGCCCATCGGCAATTCCATCGGTTTCGTTGGGCTCCCGGCCAAAGAGCATGTCGCGAAACCCGCTCGTCGGATCGAAATGTCCGCCCGTTGCTCCGATCCCCCAGGTGGCCACCAACATTCGCGGACCAACGACCACGCCTTTGTTGATCGAATTGCGCAAAGCAACATCGACGCATTCTTTGCTGGCTGGAAAACGGCTTCCCAAATCCCGGACCGTTGTGAATCCCGCTTCCACCGTGGCTCGCGCGTGGGTGGTTGCGATAATCGCCTGCTCGGAAACGTTCAAGTCGAGCTCGTCGAGGCGGCGCTGAGCGAAGTTTCCGGAAAAATCAGCGGTGAGGTGGGTATGACCATCCATGAATCCGGGCGAGAGCGTTGCGTCGCCGAGATCGATCACCTGCGCATCCGCCGGCGCCGATAGATTGCTGCCGGCATCGACAATTTTGTTTCCCTGAACAATGACAACGCCATTTTGCACGAGCGCTTTCGATTTGCCGTCGAACAGGCGCGCGGCTTTGAGGACAATGATTTTTTCAGGAGTCGGCGCGGCAATTGCCAGTGCGCCAAAAGCAAAAAGGAACGACGAAATGCGAGCGAAAGCAGGGAAGTTCATGTCGACGGTATAAAAATTTCCTCGCACGAACGCAAGACTGGGGAGCGCACGCGGCTCGCGTGCGGGCGACGGCGCCTCGCCATCGCGAACTTTCGGCGGAAGCTTTTTCGGCGGCCGCCGAAACCAGCAGGCCAGCGGCCTGCGCTCCCCAGAGTCACGCTGCGAGCCGCAACCGGCATTTGGTCGTTGTTTCCGATTCTTAATTCCGTTTCAATTTAATTCATGACGCTTCGCCCCTTGGCCTTCGCAGTCCTCGTATTCATGTCGATCTTTGGAACGGCAATCGCGCAAATAAACCCTCCCAAAGGTCCATCGCCCGAGCCGAAAACCGAAGCAAGCCCAACCCCGCCGCCCGCAACCGATTACGACATTAAGTGGGGCGTTAAGATTCCGATGCGGGACAAAGTCGAGCTGAACGCGACGCTTTATTTCCCGAAGACTCCGGACGGTTCGCAACCGAAAACGCCGGTGATCTTCACTCTCACTCCCTACATCTCGGACAGTTATCATCCGAGAGCTGCGTATTTCGCATCGCACGGTTACGTCTTCGCGCTGGTTGACGTTCGCGGTCGCGGAAATTCCGGCGGCGATTTCGAACCGTTCGCCCAGGAACCGCACGATGGGCATGACGTGGTGGAATGGCTGGCTCAGCAGCCGTTTTGTGATGGGAAAGTTGCGATGTGGGGCGGCTCCTACGCGGGGTTCGACCAATGGGCAACTGCGAAAGAAATGCCGCCGCACCTGACGACAATTGTTCCGGCCGCGGCGGCGCATCCGCCACTCGATTATCCATCGCTCGATAACATTGGTGAGATGTACGATATGCAGTGGTTCACGTTTACCAGCGGCAAAGCCGGACAGGTAAACTTGTTCGGCGATTCAAAATTCTGGCGAACGAAGTTTCTCGATTTCTATAAGAAACATCTCGCATTCAAGACCCTCGATTCGTTCGTGGGCAATCCGTCGGTGAGTTTTCAGCGAATTCTCAAACATCCAACTGCCGACGCTTACTACGACGCGATGGTTCCAACGGTCGATCAGTTCAAAAAATTTACGCTGCCGATTTTGACAATCACCGGCCAGTACGACGGCGACGAACTTGGCGCGATGACATTTTACCGGGACCACATCGCAAATTCGCCGCCTGAAATTCGAGCCAAACATTTTCTGATCATCGGACCCTGGGATCATGCCGGCACCCGAACGCCCACCGACGAAGTCGCGGGAGTAAAGTTCGGCAAAGACGCGATCGTGGATCTGAACGATCTGCATCGCCAATGGTACGACTGGACGATGAAGAACGGCACGAAGCCGGCGTTTTTGAAGAATCAGGTCGCCTACTATTTGATCGCATCGGGAAACTCAGGCGCGAACGGCGAATGGAAATACACCGACAGCTACGCCAATTTGATCGCGAACCCGAAAACGTTTTATCTGGAAACGGGACCGAATGGAGGCAATGGCATACTCCAATCTGGATTCCTTCATGAGACTCGCCCGAAAGAGGGCCAAGGAATGATTCCGCCGGGTAAATTCGTTTACGATCCGCTCGACACGAAACGCGGCGAGGAAATCGAAGGCGTTGAGCCGAACGATAAGACCGCTGGAATCGATCAGAAACTTCCGCTGAGCATCGGCAACGATGGCCTGGTGTATCACAGTAATGCGTTGCCGCAGGAAACGCCGCTTGTCGGCTGCCCGGCGGTAACGCTCTGGGTTTCCATCGACACGCCGGACGTCGACCTGGAAGCGGACCTTTATGAAATCCAACCCGATGGAACAAGCATTGGTCTCTGGAGCGACATGCGCCGGTTGCGCTATCGCGAATCGCTCCGCGAAGCGAAACTGGCGAAGCCCGGTGAAATTGTTAAGTGCGAATTCAATCCCGGCCTTTTTGTTGCTCGAAAAATGATGAAAGGCAGCCGGCTGCGTCTCGTCGTGACAGCGGTGAATTCAATCTTCTGGCAGAAAAATTATTGCTCCGGCGGAGTCGTGGCCGATGAAACAGCGAAAGACGCTCACACCTGTCACGTTCAGGTCTACCACGACGCCGAACATTCGAGCTCGATTGGCCTGCCGTTGCGCTAATGAGCTTCGGGTCGCGAGTTCTAACTCTTGCGGCAACATCCTGGCTGCTCCTGGCGATCGATTCGCGCGCTGCGTCCGAAATCGCAATTGCCATTCGTTATTTGCAGGCTGAAGGCACGAGCCATTCCCATCTCTATCTTTATCGCGACGACGGCAAATTTTTGCGGCAATTGACCAACGACAGTTCGGGCCAGGATGTCGACCCGATATTTTCTCCGGACGGCGCGACGATTGTTTTCACGCGCGAGAAGTCAAATAACAGTCCGCTCGAGTTTTGGAGCGTGCAGCCTCTCGGCACCGACTTGAAAAAGCTCGACGCCGCGCCGGATTGGTACGAGCAGACCAAAACGTCGCCCTATTTTACAAATCGCGACGTCGCACCACCGCGCGAATCGCCCTCGCCCACGGAATCGCCGACTCGAAACGGGATGATCGGCGAACGCAAAACCTACAAAGCTCCCGACGGTTCAGTCGAATTGATTTTGCGCGAGGACCCGAGCGATCCCGACGATCAGGTCGACGGTGAGAAGCACGGCAAACACTATGTCATCCGTTATTTGAAGACCAGCATTCAGGCGGACTTCGGAACGTTGCCCGGTTTCTACGGCGTCTACGAAATCTTGCATGACCGGGAGAATCCTGACCGGCAGTTCCTGCTCGATGGATTGTTGCGCGTCGCGTTCTTTGGATTGCACCTGAATAGTACCGACGGCGACACGTCGTTCGCACTTGACCTTAATGGGCCGCGGTTTGTCCGGTTGTCTCCAAATTGGGCGGCGCCGATCCCGCTGCCTGGGGAGGGAGCATTCCTGACGCTGACGGAGAACCGTTACATTTCCATTCCCGGAACAGAGAAGACCGCCAATTGTTCCTACATCGAACGCTGGGACGCGCAGCTCCAGAAAGTTCGCTACGCGCGCCCAAACGTCGCGGCGATTTGTTACGGCGCGACAATGTACCGGCAGGATCGGACGCCGGCGGTGATCGCAATCCGGCAAAACGCAGACTAGAAATTCACGATGAAAAAGTTCGCGCTGCTTTGCTTGCTGATCACGATTACGTCAACGCTATCCGCGCAACCGAACGACGCGCTCAACAAACTGGCGAAGGATTTCTGGGCCTGGCGGGCGAAATACGCGCCGTTCAATGGCGATGACGTTCCGCGAATGGAGCGCCCGGGTGGAACTCGTGACTGGTCGCGGGGTGCGATTGAAAGACGGCGCAAGGATCTCGGCGAATTCGAATCACGCTGGAAAAAAATCGATACCAAGGGCGGGCCGATTCCGATTCAGGTCGATTACCGTTTGATGGGCTCCGCATTGTCGCTGGTTCGATGGGAGCTCGATATCAACGCCGGTTGGAAACGCGATCCCACATTTTACATCGGCCAAACTCTGACCGCGCTTGCCGAAGCGCTCACTGTTCCCGCGCCTTACGACGAAACGCGAAGCCGCGAAATTCTAACTCGAATTCAAAACATTCCTTCGATTTTGGAGCAGGGGACGGCGAATTTGGAAAATCCCCCGGCGCCGTTCGCAACTGTGACGATCCAGGCCTTGGATGGAGTTCGCGATCGTCTTCACAAAATGGCGACAGCGTTGCGACCGGCGACCACGTTGAGCGAATCCGAACTGAACGGCGCGGTCGATCGCGCGGCGGACGCGCTCGAAAAATTCCGCGCCGATCTCCAGAAAAAGTTGCCTTCGCTGCCGCAACACGCGGCTGTGGGTCGCGATAATTACATTTGGTTTCTGCGTAACGTGGCATTGATGCCGTATTCGCCGGAGGAACTTCTGGCCATGGGCCGTCAGGAATGGGCCCGTGCAGTTGCGTTCGAGGTTTACGAGAAGAATCGCAACCAGGATGTGCCGCCGCTGAAAATGGCAGACAACATCGATAGTTGGGTCAAGGACGCCGCAGCAAGAGAACTTCAGGTTCGAAAATTTCTCGAAGACCACGGGATCGTGAGCGTTCCGGACTGGGTCCAGCATTGGACGTTGCGCGCGACACCGGAATATTTGCAAGCACTCGGGTTTAGTGAGACCGACGATTTCACTTCGCCGTCCCGTTTGAAGGAAAATTGCATCCGGTACGTGCCGGAACCGTCCGACA
>JAJPJU010000040.1 GCA_021324035.1 Spartobacteria bacterium
AAGACAAGAAGGTTTTCGGTTTACTACGTCGTCGCGCACTGGCGGGCGGCGGCCAAACTTGCGCGGAGAATTCGGCGCAACGAAGTGTCGGGACTTGTCGTCGGTTACGAAGACCTCGCGCTCGATCCGAAAACATCCATGCAAAATGTCTGCAATTATCTCGAGATTACTTTTGATCCGGAAATCGTGCTGAATCCCACTAAAGTTGGGCGTTCATGGGGCGGAAACTCTGCGGCCGGTACTCGATTTGCCGAAATCAGCACGGCCCCGGTCACGCGTTGGAAAAACGATTTGGGTGAAGATGAGATTGGCTGGGTAGAATCGCATTGCCGCGATTTGATGCCGGAATTTGGTTACGAACCACGGCTGACGCGCCGGTCACTGCGTTACTTTATGAAACCGATCCGCGGTGAAAGGCCGAAAGAATTTCTCAAATCGCGTGTATATTCGTTGCGCGACAAAGTGACCAAGACTTGATCGCTCAACAATTTCGATTTCAGTTTTCGACGCTATGAGGGCTTTAAGGATTTTTGTTCCGGTATTTTTGATTTGCGCGACAGCGATGGCTTTTGAATCCCGGCTGCCGTTCAAGACCATTTTCAAAGGCGAACCGCAGTTTCATCGCCTGGTTTCGCTGGCAAAGGAGAATGATTGGAAATCGCTGCCAATCGGCGAACGGACAGCTGCCGTCGGTCAGGCACTGACCGGAACGCGCTACAAATCGTACACCTTGGAGATCGACAACCGAATCGAATCGCCGTCGGTGAATTTCACCGGACTGGATTGCTGGACTTTTTTTGAAACCTCTCTGGCGTTTGCCCGAATGCTGAATGAACCGGAGGAAAACTGGACGCCGGAGAATTTTCTCCATTACATCGAGATCGACCGTTATCGGGGCGGCGTATGCACCGGCGAATATCTGTCGCGTCTGCATTATTTGGAGGATTGGCTTTACGACAACAATCGCCGCGGCCTGGTGGAAGATCTGACCACAAAACTTGGCGGCGGCAGTGTTCCCCACGCTGCCCATGAGATGACCGCGGGCTGGCGGCATTATCGCTATCTCGCGGCAAACAAATCGTTGCTCGGCCCGCTCGCGCGAATGGAAGCGAACGTTTCGAGCCGGCCGCTCTATCAAATTCCCAAGAGTCGCGTGGCCAAGATCGAGCCGAAACTGCAAAGCGGCGACATTATCGGAATCGTTTCGCACGACGGCCGATTGTATTCGACGTCCCACGTCGGACTCGCCTTGCGCACGAGCGATGGCGTTTTGCATTTCATGCACGCGTCAGCTCCGCACAACTACAATCGGGTCCTGGTTGATTCGCGTTTGTCGACCTATCTGCGCACCTATCGCAGCGACACCGGAATCATGGTGGCGCGACCATTGAAATAATTCGTGTCATTGGCTTCCAGCCAATTCCCATCGGCAAGATGCCGATGCCACGTTTACGCGATTGTTGCCGGCCCTGATCTCTGGCAGCATCGTGGCCCGCAATGAAGAGCTTGAGCTTAATATTTTCCATCGCGGCAGCCGCGATATTTGCGACTTCGGTTTCAGCCGAGACAAAAATTCGTATCGGCCATTTCCCGAACATTACGCACGCGCAAGGTTTGATTGGGCACGCGTTGACTCGCGAAGGTAAAGGCTGGTTTGAGCAGCGCCTCGGCCCGGATATCAAAATCGAATGGTTCGTTTACAACGCCGGACCGAGCGCAATGGAAGCGATCTTCGCGAATTCCATCGACTTAACTTATGTCGGCCCGGGCCCAGCGCTTAATGCTTACACCAAATCGAATGGCGCAGAGATTCGTTTGATTGCCGGCGCGGCCAACGGCGGAGCCGGGTTGGTTGCGCAGCCGGACCAAAATTTTAAGGCGCCGGCCGACTTTCGGGGAAAGAAAATCGCGACGCCGCAGTTAGGAAACACTCAGGATATCTCCTGTCGCGCCTGGCTGACAGAAGGCGGGCTGAAGATCACACAACTTGGTGGCGACGCTTCGGTGATTCCGACGGCGAATCCCGACCAGCTTTCGCTTTTCAAGCTAAAGAAAATCGACGCCGTTTGGACCGTCGAACCGTGGTTGAGTCGTCTCGAGCAGGAAGGCGGCGGCAAAGTGATCGTCGAAGAAAGGGAGGTCGCGACAACCATTCTGGTTTCGAGCACAAAATTTCTGAATCAACAGCGGGAATTCGCGAAGAAAGTAGCGCAAGCCCATGCCGAGCTGACGGACTGGATCTTGAAGAATCCGGATGAAGCGCAGCGCCTGATAAAATCGGAGCTATTGGCCGAAACCAAGAGCGATATGAGCGCCGCGCTGATCGCAGCGGCATGGAAGCGCATTACATTTACGGCGGAGACGCCGCGCGCGTCGGTTGAGAAATTTGTGCAGAATTCGGTCAAAGCGGGATTCATCAGAACCGCGCCTGACTTGTCCAAGTTGTTCGAAACGCCCTGAGATGTCGCTGCAGGAAGAACTTCGCGGACCACCTCCTGCGAAACTCATTGTTGATCACGTATCGAAATGGTTTCGTCAGAAGCGCCAGACAGTACACGCGCTCGACGATATCTCGTTCGAAGTTTCCGAAGGCGAGTTCATCGTCATCGTTGGACCAAGCGGCTGCGGCAAATCGACGTTGTTGGACATAATCGCCGGACTGGAACAGCCGGACAAAGGCCAGGTCCTGGCGGACAATCAGCCGGTCCACAATCCCGGGCGACACCGGCTTGTAATGTTTCAAGAATCCGCGTTGTTTCCGTGGCTCAATGTTTTTGGAAACGTGATGTTCGGTTTGCGATTGAAGCCCGGTCTTCGCAACTCCGAGCGGCGTGAAGTTGCAAAATTTTTTCTTCACCTCGTCGGCCTGGAGAAATTCATGGAAGCAAATGTGCACGAGCTGTCCGGAGGAATGAAACAACGAGTGGCCCTGGCTCGCGCGCTCGCGCCGAATCCGCGGGTACTTTTAATGGATGAACCATTCGCCGCGCTGGACGCGATGACCCGTGAACAACTTTACGGCGACATTCAGCGAATCTGGGAGAAACGGCGCAAGACAATCATTTTCGTAACTCACAACGTGCGTGAAGCGGCCTGCCTGGCCGACCGCGTCATGGTGATGTCGCCGACGCCGGGACGTTTGCGCGACATTTTTGAAGTGAAATTGCCGCGTCCGCGCGATTTCAACAGCATCGAGATCGCGCAGCACGCGGCGAAATTGACTGCAGTGCTGAGAGGTTACAAAGGAGCCGAACCGGCGATGGCAACACCATGAAACGCACACTGCTTGCGATTTTGTTTTTCGTCGCGTTGGTGGCGATTTGGACTGCGTTGGTCCGGGCGCAAATCTGGTCGCCGGTATTGCTCCCCTCACCGCGCGCGGTGTTGGATTATCTCGTGAGCGCCGTTCGCGATGGCACGTTACTCAGCGCAACCGCTGTTACCCTGCGACGACTTGTCCTTGGATACGTAATCGGACTCGCTATCGGACTCCCATTGGGCCTCCTGACTGCATCGTCGAAATTCGTCGAAGACACGATCGGTGTTCTTGCCCTTGGACTCCAAACTTTGCCGAGCGTCTGTTGGGTCCCGTTGGCGTTGCTTTGGTTCGGTCAAACAGAAGGCGCGATGCTTTTTGTCGTAATCATGGGAACTGTTTGGTCGGTGGTGATTGCAACAGATACCGGAGTGCGCACCCTGCCCCCGATTTTTGCGCGGGCGGCGCGAACCATGGGCTCTGGCCCGTTCCATCGATGGATCCATGTCATCCTGCCGGCGTCGCTTCCGTATTTGATTAGCGGCATGAAACAAGGCTGGGCCTTCGCCTGGCGATCGCTGATGGCTGCGGAGATTTATGTCACGATTCTAACGGGATTCGGACTTGGCCATCTTCTGCATTATGGACGTGAGCTGAACGCGATGGATCAGGTCATTGGAATCATGCTGGTGATCGTGCTGATTGGGTTGCTCGCGGACAAAATCTTGTTCTCGCCGTGGGAACGGTTCCTTCATCGGCGCTGGGGCACTGGCAGAATCTGAATTGTGACCGAAACTGCCGCTGAAATGTGGCCTGCCGATTGATATGAAAGCCTTGTGCGTCGTCGAACACGGAAACGCCCCGAGCACGCGGTTGCGTTTGCGCGATTGTCTCGAGCATTACCAACAGCTCGGGGTCGAGGCCACCGTGCTGCCGGCGCGGCGTTCCAGCCTGAGAGACCGGCTCCGGGTTTTGCGGGAAGCAGCCAGGCACGATGTCGTGGTTCTGTTCAAGACGATCGGCTTCAACGAATTTGAACTGAGCCTGTTGCAACGGGCGAACCGGCGCATCATTTTCGATTTTGACGACGCGGTGATGTTCCGAGAGCAGAAACATCGCCGGCCGCTCCGCGCGAGAACGTTCAAGAAATTTTTGCGAACGGTGCGGCATTGCGAAGCGGTCGTCGCCGGCAATGATTTTCTCGCTTCGTTCGCGGAGGCTTGCGGACGGCGCGCAGTTATTCTTCCGACGTCGATCGATCTGAAGAACTACAAATTGAAAGAAAACCATGACGGCCTCGGCCTAACGATCGGCTGGCTCGGGCTGAGCGATGGACTGCCCTACTTGCGCCACATTCATCCGGCTCTGCAGCAATTGAGCGCGCGTTTTCCCGGACTGAAATTGAAAGTCATCAGCGACAAACCGCTTCAGCTCGATGGGGTCCGGATTGAAAACGCGCCCTGGCGGCTCGAAACCGAACAGGCGCACCTTGCCAGTTTCGACATTGGCATCATGCCGCTTTGGGATTCAGTTTGGACCCGCGGCAAATGCGGCTACAAAATCCTGCAATACATGGGCGTCGGTACGGCCGTGGTTGCTTCTGACGTCGGCGTAAACGGCCAGATCATCACCCACGGCCAAAACGGTTTTCTGGCCCGCACCACTCAAGATTGGGTGGACACGCTTGGGAGCTTGATCGCAAATACGGACCAACGAAAATCATTTGGAATTCGCGGACGCGAGTTGATCGAGCAACGCTATTCACTCGAAACCTTCGCCAGGGGCTATGTCAAAGTTTTGCGCGAAGTCGCGCGACTTCCGGGCGATTCGCCGTCACTGATTACTCGAAGCGCATTTCACCGGTGGAACTTCAGCAGTCGCGCTCGCGAACTTTCCGGCGGAGATGCGATTGTCATTTCAGTGCCGAAAAGCGGACGAACCTGGGTCCGAACTTTTCTTTGCGCCTATTTTTGCAAGCGCGCCGGACGTCCCTTTACTCTCCGGCCCGATCATTACCACGATCCAACCATTCCGCGGCTCATTTTTTCGCACGATTTCGCCGAACAACGAATGAAAGGCAGAGTCTGGGACCGGATCCGGGGCAAATATCTTGTGCCGGCGAGAGAATTAGCCCGGGCTCGCGTGATTCTGCTGGTTCGCGATCCACGGGACGCGTTTGTTTCGCTTTACATGCAACTGGTCCATCGCACTCGGGAAACGCCACAGCAGATCAAGGAAAAGAAAGTGGGCGATCTCATGCGCGATCGGCGTTACGGCATCATGTCTATCATCAAGACCATGAACGATTGGTTCGCGGAGTTTGGGCGCCATAAGAATTTCACCTTGTTGCATTACGAATCGTTGCGGACCGCTCCAGAACAGAACTTTCGCGCGATTCTGGCCACGCTCGGAGAAACGGCACCCGATCCGGATGCATTTAAACACGCCCTCGAGTTTTCCGATTTTGCGAATATGCAGCGGCTGGAAACGTCCGGAGTCTTCGATTCGAAAATCTTGCGGTCGACGGACCTCCGGAACCCGGAGGCGTTTAAAGTCCGCCGTGGAAAAGTCGGCGGTTATCGCGACTATCTGTCGCCGGAAGACCAGGCGTTCGCTGCCGACGCGCTCAAACATTTGGACGCACGGTTCGGCTACACTGCCTGACCGTCTTTGATGAAGCCGCCTGTCATCATTATTGGCGCGCACCGTTCAGGAACCAGCGCCACCGCGCGTGCGCTCGAACTTGTCGGTTTGCAAATCGGCCAGCGTCTCGACAGCCATCGCGAGTCCAAAGCCATGCAGCAGTTGCACGACGAATATCTTCAGGGTGTCGGTGCCTCCTGGTACAATCCCAAACCGTTCCTGGATCACATGCGAACGCCGCAAGGCCGGCACGATTGCGTGAAGTATTTGCGATCAAACGTTGATTCACATTTCGGCAGGATTTTTGGATATCGAAACAATCCGAAAGGTTGGTGGCTTCGTTTGCGATTGAAACTTGGCGCGGCGTGGGGCTGGAAAGAACCGCGGACGACATTGTTCGCTCCGGCCTGGCTGGAAATCTTTCCAACCGCGCGAATTGTGCACGTGATTCGCGACCCGTTGGCCGCCGGTGAAAGTATTCGCGAGCGCGAATTGAAATTCCAGGCGGCGGGCGATCCAGCAACGCCGAACCTTGGCGACCTGAATTATTGCCGGGAATTGGTTGAACTTTATCTCCGCGCGGGAGAAGAGCTCGCTAACTCGGCCAACTACCGAAGACTTCAATTTGAGGAATTACAAAACAATCCGCCGGCGATGCTCGAAGAGTTGGCAAAGTTTTGCGAATTAAATCCTGCCACCGGAGACCTGGCCACAGCTGCTGCCAGTATTCGCCCCGCTCGCGTTCGATCAACGTCTTGAGTTAATTCACGCAACCGCCACGGGCGATTGAGGGCAATCGCCCCTGCCTATTTCACGTGCATCGCATCTTCCCAGCGGATCGCGGCGCGCAATAATTCGGTCAGCGAAGTAACGCCGAACTTCTCTTTCGCTCGAGCGCAGTAGGCTTGAACGGTCTTCAAACTCAGCCGCAGATCTTCTGCAATCTGCGACGGCGTTCGCCCTTGTCCCAGCAGCCGGAAGATCTCCAATTCACGGTCGCTCAGGCGCTCGACCGGTTCGGCGGCCGCGGTCTTGCGCGAGCTCATTCGCTTGGCCATGGAATTGACCACCCGATCGCTGACGTAAACGTCGCCTTCGAGGACTCGGCGGATTGCAGTGAGAACATTTTTGGTTGTTTCACGCTTCATCACGTATCCGCGCGCGCCGGCATGCAACGCCCGCTCGGCATAGAGCGCCTCGTCGTGCATCGATATCACGATCACCGCCAGTTCAGGAAACTGGTTCTTCAACGTTTTCACCAGCTCCAAGCCCGACTCGTTTTTCAGAGAGATATCGACCAGGACGACATCCGGTTGAATCGCTTGAATCCCGGAGATCGCGGTGGCGGAGTCCTCGGCTTCTCCGGCCAGGTTCATATCGGTCTGTTGATTAATGAGATTACCGAGGCCTTCGCGAACGAGAGGATGATCGTCCACAATAAAGACCCGGTGAGTTCTGGAGCCGCCGTTGTTATTTTTTGGTTTCATGTTGTGAGGTTTAATCCGCGCTCAATCTACATATGACTACTGTTCCGCCGCTGCGGTTACGCTGAACAGAAAATTTTCCGCCGACTAACGCTGCGCCATGCGCCATGAGACGCAGTCCCAGGCCCGGCGGTTCAGGCAATTTTTCGGGAAAGCCTTTCCCGTCATCCGATACGGCCAGCGTGAGCCGCTGACCTCTTCGGGCAAGTTCAATATCGATCCTGGTTGCCTGCGCATGTTTCACCGCGTTGGTGGTGGCTTCCTGGGCAATGTGATAAAGCTGGGTGGCGGTTGTCGAATCGCGAACCCGCACCGCGTCGTTGCCATGAAAGGTGCAGGCAACTCCAAATCGCTCGCTCACGTTCTCGGCCAATCCCTGCAATGCCACAGTGAGTCCATCGGCTTCCAATTCGGGCGAAAAGAATCCTCGGGCCAGATTTCGGGTGAGGTCGATGCCTTCCTCCAAATAACGCACCACTTTGTCAGCGTCGGGCACTTCCGTCGCCGAACGGCTGGCCAATTTTTCCCGCAAAACTTGCGCGGCCAAAGCAGTTCCGGTCAAATGTTGACCAACGCTGTCATGCAAACTTTGTCCCAAACGCCGGCGCTCACGATCTGCAATCTCGGCGATTTCGATATCGAGCCGTTCGCGCTCCGCCATTTCGCGCTGCAACGCAATCGTGCGATCCCGGACCCGCTGATCGAGTTCCCGGAGCAGCGTGCACAATTTATAAAGAACGATGGTAAATGCGAAGTAGGACGCGACCGCCATTCCGGCGTTCCAAATTCTCACCGCGGGAATACCGGCCGCCAAATCCGAAACAACCCACACCACCACGCTCGTCGTGGCGATAAATAATCCGAAGAGCAGTCCGACAAACCACGTCCCGAGCGAAATCGGTACGAGGTAAAAAAGTGAGAGCGACCGTTCGTATCCGGTTTCAAAATCGATGTAGCCGATGATGCAGACCAAAACCAACGAGACGATCGTCATGGTGACGCGGCCGAGCGGGAGCACTCCGCCACGCGGTTTTCCAAGAAACTTGCTCGCGCGGCTGGCCGGCAGACTATCGATATATGTTTGCATCTACCTCACGCCCCAGGGTGGTAGAGGTTAGAACAAGCTTGCATTTCGACGCTCGATTTATCCATCGATAATTTGCGCCGGGCCTGACCGGACAGTATCTTCACAAACGGGGGCGCACTGGTTTCGACTCATCGTTGGAAACGCAGGCGGCATGTCGAGGATGGTTCGTTGGCCTCGTTAAAATCCGGACCAAAACAAATAAACGCAGATCAC
>JAJPJU010000270.1 GCA_021324035.1 Spartobacteria bacterium
CGGGTTGATCTCGACGGTGACGGCGAAGAAGAGGTTCTAGTCAGCGCGACAAATTATCTCAGCAAAGACAATACTGTTCCGATGCGATCGCCGGCGGGGAGTTATTCGATGGTAATCTTGCGCCGCGTCGTAAATGGAAAAGTGGAAACCCAGCTGGTGGAAGGCGAGTTCCACCCAAAGGCTTACTCGTCCTCCGACGAGTCGAGTTTCGATGCACCGAACGCCTACAAGGTCGTGGCGGTCCTGGATCTGGATGGCGACGGCAAGATGGAGATCGTAGTCGGCTCCCATTATTACGAAGGCGAAGCGACGACGATTTACCGATGCGATCCGAAGAAAATCGAAGCAGTCCTGGACGTCGGTTGCGGCGCCTAGTTGGTGCATAAAGCGCAGACTGAGAAATTCTTACGTGCAGCGTCAAGCCGCCTCCTGCTAAAGTACAGCTATGAATCTTCGCGTTCTGTCTCATCTCATCGTCACGCTGATTTTCCTCGCTGGATCGGCATTGGCAGCGAATCCATTCCTGGATGCAAAGGACGACAAACCGGTGTCCGCTAATTTTAAGGGCACCGAATGGAACGATGAAAACATCGACGGCGATATTCCTTTGACCGGGCGAGTTGTAACCACGCGGATTGCGAAGATGCCTTGGGGCGCAATTTTCAAGGTCGAGTATGTCGATTTAAAATCGAAGGCGACTCAAAAGCGGGAAATTACCCCCGATTATTTCATTGTTACGGACGATCGAATCATTTTGCTGAATGAAGACAACAACGACGAAGCGGCCAAGAAGATCGCGGCAATGGATAAGCCGCCAGGATTCGAGGAAAACTACGTTTACGGGATCACGACCGGCCATTTCAAACACCAGGAAGGGCTCTGGGAAACGAAAATCGATGTGAAAGGCGATCTTTGCGTCTACGATTCGAGCCATCCATCGGGGCACTTTAAGAAGATGGTTTGGAAAAAAGGCGTTGGTCTTGTCCAGTACGACAGCGGGTACGGCGCGGCGAAAGATGGGTGGAAGCTGAAGCGAATTAATACTAAAGGATAATTATGAAGCGGATTTTGTTATTAATCGCTGTGCTTACCGTCGCATTCAGTGGGCTCAGTTTCGCGGCTCTTGGCGATACTGAAGATCAAGTTGCGGATCTTCTTGGAAAGCCCGCCGAGTCAGGTTTTCCCGATCAGCGCGGCGTCAGCACGAACGTGTACCAGAAGGGCAATTACATTGTTCTGGTTCAATTTCTCCACCACTTGAGCCTGGCTGAAAGTTACACTCGCATGGATAAGGCCGAGCTTCGAGAAAGCGAAATCACAGCGTTGCTTGAAGGCAGTGGCAATGACCTGAAATGGATTAAGAATCCAGACAAACCTGCATGGATACGGGAAGATCACAAGGCGCGCGCCTGGTGCGAAACATTGTCCGGGCGCCCAACCCTCCTGATTCAAGCGCAATAGCGTTCAGTTTGTTCGGTCTCACGAAGTTAACCGTCAGCTATATCGGCGTTGACCTTCGCGGCTAATCCGCATTAACCAGTGCATTCATGCGAAGGCACCGGGCTTTTCTTCTCGTCCTGGCGATAACCGCCATTGTCCGGTTCGCCATTCTGTTTCTGTCGCAAACGCACGTTACCAGCGACGAGGCCATTACTGGCTTGATGGCGAAACACATTTCGGAAGGACGTTATTTTCCGTTTTATCCTTATGGAATTTCCTACAACGCGTCGCAAGTATGGGAAGCGTATCTCGCAGTCATTCCATTCTGGCTTTTCGGCGTCGGCGTTGTTGCCCTTAAAATCCCGATCGTTCTTCTGTCCCTCATTTGTCTGGCCCTGTTTTATGCGATGGCGGTGCGACTTTACCCGGTTCGAATCGCCACCCTCGCCAGTCTGATTTTTGCTTTCTGGCCAGGATTACTGAAGTGGCATTTTCAACCGCGCGGCTACGCATTTTATTTTCTCCTGATTCCGGCGCTGGTAATTCTCTTTCTCGCAGTCGAACGGCAAAAACCGCCGCGTTCCCGCGATGTTTTCCTTTTCGGCCTCGGGTGCGGCATCGGCATGTGGGGAATGGAACTCCTCCTCATCCCGATTGCGGCGCTGTGGCTTTTGCTTCTGCTGCGTCGAAAATTCTCGATTCAGAGTTTTGCCGTGGGTGTAACCGGATTCGTAATCGGATATGCTCCGGCAATTTGGTGGAACCTCACCCATGAATATAGAAACTGGTATTTCCTTTTCTTCGAAAAACCGGAAACCGGCGGATTGATGACACGTTTCGGTTTCTCAGCGTGGCGCGAGATTGTTTTTCATGAGATGCCGAAATTTTTTAGCGCGGACACAGTGCTCTGGTACTATCCCGCAGCGCACTGGGCGGGTTACGTTCTTTACGCGGTCACGGTTGTAGCGATCGCCGTCGCCGTCTGGCGGGCTGTTCGGCGGCCTGCGATCCGAAGCGCGTTTTCATCGGGATTTGCAGAGAGTGAGACAAACGCGGACGTGCTTATGCTGATCCTGATTGCCATAAGCTTCGTTCCCTACATCATCGCGCCGCTGCGCGTGCCAGGATATTTTCTGGGAGCGACTTTTTTCATGTCGATTTTGATCGCGCGTTCCATCGAGCGGTCCCTTACGGAAACAGGACTATTTTCACGCGCAATAGGCGCCGCGTTATTGCTCGCAACAATTGTCTGCGGGTTGGATGCTGTCATCGGCGTTGCGGCTCACAACGAAATTGAAACACTGACTCTTTCGCCGGATCGGCGCGACCGCGAAATGATCCGGATTCCCGGACGAGATCTTGAAGCTGTAGAAAAGGACCTTGCCCAAAATCAAATCAAAGGAGTCTGGACCACGCTCTCTTTCGTTTATCCGCTGATTTTCGAGACCGGCGAAAAATTGATCGCCTCGGAATCCATCTTCGGAATCGATCGTCCGGTATACCCGACATCAATTCCGAAGGCCGAACCGGATGAGCACCGGCCCGCGGTTTTCGTTTTGGAAACAAATTCCCCTCTCCGCCCTGAGGTTGAACAGACGCTCATCCAAAAATCAGGCGCGCCGCCGAAAATCAGGGAACACGGAACCCTCACCGTCATCGAGCAACATTTCGCCCCCGCTTTACCGTGAATGAACTATCGAAAGTAACGGTGCGCTGGATCGTCTTCGGACTATGCGCATTCGCAGCGATCCGCGTGTTTGCGTTCGCGGCGGCATTTCCATTCTTCAACAACGTAGACGAGCAGTCGCACGTCGATTTGGTGGTGAAATACGCCCATGGAAATCCGCCGCGCGCGATCGAACCACTCTCGCCGGAAGCCGCTCGTTACCTGGCGCTTTATCGGACGCCGGAATATTTCGTTTCGCCAGAAAATTACGGCGGACAATATCCGCAGCCGAACTGGCTCTTATCGTCAGAGGAACGGCAGCGCGTCCTGGAACAGGAAGCCCCGAGCTGGGAATCACGGACCAACCACGAATCCGGTGAGCCGCCGGTTTATTACGGAATTGCTGGAGCCTGGTTTAACATCGGACGAGGTCTCGGCCTGGGCGAGCTGACTTCGTTGTACTGGGTCCGCTTTCTCAACGTTATTTTCGCTGTCGCATTGGTTTGGTTGGGCTACAGAGCGGCCCTGATCGTTTTCGACCAACACCAATTTCCCGCAATCGCAACAGCAACACTCTTAGCGATCTGGCCCCAAAGTTCGTTTTACTCCGTTCAAGGCGATTCCATGGCCGCGGTGACATTCGGCTTCGCCATTATCGCGATGCTCAAATTATTGGGACCGGAGCAGCCGAAGATTCTGCCCGGTATCTGGGCCGGTCTGGCTGTCGCCGCGACATGTTTGATCAAGACCGCGAATTTTCCGCTGATCTTGGTTGTTCTTGCGGCGCTCATTTTCAAAACAACCCGCCTGGCACGCAAAGGTCAGTTGGCGCGCGGACTGTCGATCCTTGGCGGGTTCGTGATTTCAGTCATGGTGCCGCTCGGGCTCTGGTTTGGGTGGAACGAACGCCATTTCGGCGATCTCACCGCAACCAAATCCAAGATTGAGTTGTTAGGCTGGACGCCAAAAGCATTCAGTGACTGGTGGTCGCATCCGATTTTCACGCCTATCGGCGCCAAAGACTTTTGGAGCGAACTGATTTCAAGTTTTTGGCGCGGCGAATTCATCTGGCACGGCCAACGCCTGGCCACATGGTGGAGCGATGCATTCTATTGGACCGCTTCCACAGTCGCGCTGGCGATTGCCATAATATTCCTTTTCGGACGGCGTCGGTCCGAGCCGCACCGCGTCGCGCTATGGTTCGCAATTTTCAGCTTCGCCGCGCTGGTCGGCTTTCTCGTCTTGCTTTCGATCAGATTCGATTTTGGCCAATGCCCGTATCCATCCCGAGAGCATCCGTATTTTACTTCCGGCAGATTGTTGAATGCCGCGGCAGTTCCATTCTTCCTCGTTTTTGCTTATGCGATCGAAAGAATCAGCAGTTGGAGCAAACGGCCGGCGATTCGCTGGATTTTATTGGGTGGAATCGCCGTGATCACGCTGATCTGGCAGGTGTCCATCAATGCGCCCGTTTTTTACAGCCACTACAATTTCTTTCACTAGAGAAAATCGGACCGACCTAACCGGTCGCTGCCCGTCGCCACAAAAAATAAATCGGCACGCCGGTGAGAACGATGAGAATGCCAATTCCCGAGGTCGAAGGGGCAACATAGCCCAGGTCAGCAATCAATAATGCGGCGAGAATCATGGAAATGATCGGAACGGCCGGATAACCCCACGTCCGATACGGGCGTTCAACATTCGGAGCTTTTGTTCGCAAAATCATGACTGCGGCGACCAGCAGCACGTAAAAAATCAGGTCGGCCGACACAATATATTCGAGGAGCTGGGTATAGACATTTCCGTAAGTGACGTTCTGGGTTGACGAGTTGGTCGTCATTGTCCGGGGCAAGGTCAGAAGCGCCGTCCAGATTCCCTGCGCGATCAGCGCGGCCGCCGGAACGTGATGCCGGTTCGTCGTCGCAACTTTTTTGAAAAACAGGCGATCACGCGCCATCGCAAAATAAACGCGAGCGCCGGCGAGAATCAGTCCGTTGTTGCATCCGAAAGTCGAAACCATGATTGCCGCCGCCATGGCCAGCGCTCCCGGATTGCCGAACGCCATTTTCATTGCCGCGACGGCGACGCGATCCTGCGGCGCTTGTTGAATTTCAGGAAGCGATAGCAGCGCCAGATACGCAAGATTCGCCAGAACGTAGAGAGTCACGACGATGCCCGATCCAATGAGAAGCGCCCGAACCAGATTACGTCCCGGGTTCCGAACTTCGCTGCCGAGAAATGTGACATTTGTCCAGGCAGTTTGGGCGAACACTGGACCGACCATCGATTTTCCGAACAACAGAACGAGCGCCAAGACACCGGTAAAGGCGAAGCCTGGTTGCGCCAGCTGCGGATTCCAGCCGTTGGCCCACGAATCCCACCATGCTGAGCTTCGGGCCGCGCCCGTCGCGCTCCAACCAAGAAAAAGCCCAACCAAAACCACACCGATCAGCGCCGCGGTTTTCGCGAATGTAAAAACGTTTTGGACTATGGTGCCAAGTCGCAGCCCGAGGGTGTTGGTCCAGGTCAGCAGCGCGATCAGAAGAATTGCGGTCAGTTGCTGGGTCGACAGACTGACTGCGTAACTTCCAAACAAGCGAATCGGTCGTTCCGAGAGCAAGTAATTGTCGGGCGAAATTGCAGGCACGAACACGCCAAGAAATTTGGCAAACGCGATCGCTACCGCCGCGATCGTGCCCGTCTGAATGACCACAAACAGAGTCCAGCCGTACAAGAATCCCATCGCGGGCCCGTAAGCTTCGCGGAAGAAAACGTAAACCCCGCCCGCGCGCGGCATCATCGTCGCAAGCTCCGAGCAACACAGCGCGCCAGTGATCGTGAGCAAGCCGGCGATCGTCCAGGCGAGAAGCAGCCATCCTGGAGCGCCGGACAAACGCGCGGTTTCGGCCGACGTGATAAAAATTCCGGAGCCGATCATCGACCCGACCACGATCATCGTGGCGTCGACCGGTCCGAGTTCGCGGACGAGACGGGATTGCGCTTGCTGATCGCTCACGTGGAAAATCTTGGCGCGCGAAACATCACGCCTTCTTTTTCCAACTGCTCCCGCAACGCGCGAGCGAAACCGACCGCTTCCGGATTATCGCCGTGCAAACAAATCGTTTCCGCTCGAACATCGACGTCCACTTCATCAACGGACCGGACCTTGCCTTCGCGCAGCATTCGCAAAACCCGCGGCGCAGCCTCACTGGGATTGTGCAGCAACGCGTCGGGCCGCGATCGCGAAACAAGCGACCCGTCACTGCAATAATTGCGGTCTGCGAAAACTTCGTGCGCGATCTGCAACCCTTGCGCTTCGCCCGCGCGAGCGAGAGCGCTGTTGACCGGCGCAAAGAAAATCAATTTCGCATCGACAGCTGCGACGGCGCGCGCAATCGCATAAGCGAGTTCGGCATCACGCGCTGCCATGTTGTAAAGCGCGCCATGCGGCTTCACGTGGTTCGGCCGAACCCGGCAGTGTTCCGCGATCGCCTGGAAAATACCAAGTTGATAAACAACCGCGTCGAAAACGTCCGTTGATGTCACCGGCAATTCTTTGCGGCCGAAATTTTCCCGATCAAAGAGACTTGGATGCGCGCCGACTGCAACATTCCGGTCGCGCGCCGCTTCGATCGACTCCTTGATCGTGCCGGCATCGCCGGCGTGAAAGCCACAGGCGATATTGGCGGACGTGACAAGCGCCAGCAATTCGTCATCGTGCCCGGCGTTTTCGCCAAGGTCGGCGTTCAGGTCGACAGCGAGCTTTATTTGAGGTGCCATTCGATTCCGCCCCGGAATTGTTGAAGATCACGTTCGCGCTCGCACAGAACTCGATGCGCTTCCAAGAGCGTCACTTCGCTGAAACGCACGGTATCAGCCGGACGCAATTGCGCCGCGATTGGCAGATCAAACGTGATCACGTGGGCAAGCTTCGGATAACCGCCGATGGTTTGGCAATCGTTGAGCAACAGGATCGGCCTGCCGTTAGGAGGAACCTGCACCGTTCCTGGCGCGACGGCTTCGGAAAGAAGATCTTTTTCGCTGGTCCGTTCCAGTCGCGGGCCGTCGAGTCGAACGCCCATTCGGTCGGAATCCGGCGAGACAAAAAAACCTGACCGACTAAATGTCTTCATCGCTTCAGCCGTGCAATGATCGGCATCACTGCCGCGAATGAAGCGCAGCACAGGTTCAGGTTGGGCCGGGTTCGACCAATTGTGTGGCGGTTTCCACGAAGCAATCCTTCCGGTGCGCAAAGTTTCCGCCAAAGTTTTCGAGCGCTCCGAATTTTCACCGAGTAGAAGCTGTTCGCCATCGCGAATCGCGCGACCATTCATTCCGCCAAAGCCCGCTTTCAAATCGGTGGCCCGGCTGCCGAGAAAAACTGGAACGTCAATCCCTCCCGAAATTGCGAGCCATGCCCGGCAACCGATCGCCGGTGATTCAATCGAAAAATCTTCACCGCTCTGGACCAGCGCTGCGTGGCCGGAAGCTAATCTCATCGAACCAATACACGCTTCGAAATCGCCTCCGCACCACGCAATCACCCGGTCGTCGGCGAATCGAATTCGCAATCCGCCGAAGGTAATTTCCAAACCGGCCGCCGGCTCTTTGTTGCCGACCAAAAGATTCGCCACTCGCAGGGCATGCGGATCCAGCGCGCCGCCGGGCGAAACGCCAAATTCGCGAAGACCGGCGCGACCGAGATCTTGCACGCTTGTTAAAAATCCAGCGCGAATCGCGGTTGCTTTCATGTTACCGACCGTTCGAACTCTTCACGACTGATTGCGCGGAACCGCACCTGATCGCCGGCCCGCAGTAATCCAGGCGGATTTTTTTGCGGATCGAACAACCGCAATGGTGTTCGCCCGATGATGTTCCAGCCGCCCGGCGATTTAACCGGGTAGATGCCGGTTTGCTTGCCTCCAATTCCAACCGAGCCCGCTGGAATTTCTTTGCGCGGGGTTTCGCGGCGCGGTGTAGCCAGTTTGGACGGCAATCCGCCCAGAAATGGAAATCCTCCGATGAATCCGACGCAGTGAACGCGGTAATTACCGGCGGCGTAAAGATCGATGACCTCGTTGGGAGAAAGTTCGGCATGCTGCGCAACTTCATCCAGGTCGAAGCCGAATTCAGGATCGTAACAAATTGGAATTTCAACGACTGAATTCTTTACGTAATCAGCGCCGCGACTGTCGCTTCCGGCAAGCGCTTCCCGAATCTTATGTTCGAGCCAGTCAGGCACATTTTCCGCGGGCGCCCCACCATCAATCGCGCGAACCGGATCGTAAAAAAGCGCGATTGTTGTGTAAGCCGGTGCCAGTTCGATCACACCCGGAATTTTGGCGGCCCCCAGCCGTCGATGCGCAGCGATTACTTTTTGAAGTGCCTGCTCCGGCGCTTCGTCAAAATTTTCCGCTACGCGAATCAAAACCGCGCAGTCTCCGAGCGGCGTGATTTGCATTCCAGGAGCGCGGACTCAGTCCTTTTCGGGTGAGACCGCCTCCTTCACGGTCTCTACGTGTTCCCTGATCTCGCCGACTTGCGGGTGGACTTCCCTGATCAGTTCATGTTCCGACTCCGACAACTTTTGGATCCGTTCAGTCATCTCGTGCAACTCTCTAAGCATTGAATCCTGACGGGAAGAAATGCGATGCATCCACCAAAAACAAACGAGCCAGCATCCGATTCCGAGCCAGGTGAGAACCAGGACGATCATTTCACTGCGCTCGAGTGGCTTCAACTTCGATGTTTATCGCTACGGTTTGACTGATTCCCGACATCGTTTCCGCAGCTTGAGCGAACATCAATTTAAACTCGCTCCGTTTGAGAGGTTCGGTTGTAACCGACCAGCGCGTTTGTTTCGAATCTTCCGGCGAACTCATCAGCTTAACATGCAACGTGATCGATTTTGTCACACCGTGCATCGTCAGATCGCCGACGATATCGCCCGCCTGCGGACCGGTTTGTTTTACGCTGCGGCTCTTAAATGTGATTTCCGGATATTTTTCGACATTAAAAAATTCCTCGCTGCGCAAGTGATTGTCCCGTTTCACGATTCC
>JAJPJU010000296.1 GCA_021324035.1 Spartobacteria bacterium
AAAGGACACATTGAAACGCTGTGGGCGCCGTGGCGGATCGAGTATTTCGAGAAGCAGCCGCGGGACATGGATTTTCTCAGCGCGGCGGCGCGGGCGAGTGACGATGCCGAGCATCTGGTCGTCACCCGGCGGAAGACCGCATTTCTAATGATGAATCGTTATCCGTATTCGGTTGGGCACCTGATGGCCGTGCCGTACAAAAAGACAGCGGACCTTTCTTCGTTAGGCGAAAATGAAATTGTCGATCTTTGGAGTTTGGTAGTTCACGCGCAATCGTTGTTGCGTGCTGCGGCACGGGCGCAGGGATTCAACGTTGGCTTAAACCTTGGCGAATGCGCCGGCGCCGGTGTCGCCGACCACTTGCACATTCACATCGTGCCACGTTGGAGCGGCGACACGAATTTCATGCCGGTAATTGCCGGAACTAAAACGATTTCGGAAGGATTGCGCGCTTTATATGACAAGCTGCTCGACGCCCAACGCAAGCTGGAACAGGAACGCGGACGATGAACGGCAGCTCATCATGGATCGAACCGCCACCGCATCAACGCGGTCTCGGCTGTTTCGCCAAAGGCTGCCTGATCCTGTCGGTGTTTGGCCTTTTGCTTTGCCTGTCATTCGTCGCCGGAACCTATTACGCGTCGCGATTTCTTCGGACCGAATATTTGTCAGCCGACCACGAACGATTGCCGATCAGTCGCGCGAGTGTGGAAGAGGAACAAGCGGTGCGCGCGCGTTGGGATGCGTTCGAAAAAGCTGCTCGCGCTCACGAACCGGCGCGCATCGAGCTTACCGCCGACGATCTCAACGCGCTGATTGCGTCGGATTCAAAATTGCGTGGTGATGCCTACGTCACCATCGAGGGCAACACTGCCCACCTGAAAGTCAGTATGCCGATCGGAAGAAATTGGTGGCTAAGCGGTCGCTACCTCAATGCGTCATGTTCGGTCGAGTCGGCGTCGAGCGGTAAACCCGAGGACGCGCGGATCACCAGCATCATCGTGAATGGCCGGCCGGTGGGGGAAGAATTTCTGAGTTGGCAATACGGTGCCTGGTCGTTCAAGCGCTACGTCGATCAATGGACGGGCGAAACGAATCTCAAAACGTTTGAGATTTCGGACGCCAAAGTAATTTTGGAAACCAACGCGCCGGGCGAGGATCCATTTTCGTCAGGGTCACCGTCGCCGTCTCCTTCCTCCGCGCCGATGCTTCAGCTCGCGACATCACCGTCGCCGACGCCGGAAGCTTCCGAGTCGCCCTGAGGCGGGATGGCATTGCGGGCGGCACGGCCGCCACTGCAACTACTGCATGATTTCGCGGGCGAAGACGTTGAGCTGACCGTCTTCCTGTTTTTGCACCTGGGTAATCTCCAACGGCCGCGCTTCGTCACGATTTACGGTCGATCCCTGCGAAGGCGGAGTGTAGCCGGCCGGGAATTCAACGATGATTCGAGTTGGCGCGGAGCCAAAATGCAAAACCGAGTCGGTTAAATTGCCGCGAGGTCGCAGGACTGCGCGATTTGCGTCAGAAAAGTTCACCACGAATTGGCCTTTCAAATAAATCCGTTCGCCACCAGTTCCCTGATTCGCAATCTCTTTTAGATCGCTCGTTCCAATCAACCGGCCGAGCGGCATGCGTCCGGCAGGGAAAGTCTTCCAAGTTCCCCCGCCTGTGGTTGAGGCCAAGGTTCCCATGTCCGGCGCCACGGGTTGTGCCCGGCCAGGCGTTGGTACCGCTTGAGCCATCGCCGCTTCAGGCGCTGATTGTGCCGGTGCCGGCGCGGATGTTGCCGCATTTTTTCCAGCCGCCAATTTCTGGGTTGCTGGCGACGCCTGGGTAACGGGCATTGAAGATGTCGGCGGCGGAGAATACGGCACATTTTCCGCCACGGTTACCGGCGATGCGGATGCCGAAGCTTTGGGAGTTGGTTTTCCTTTCGCGAGTTTGCCTTTCGGAGTTGGCGTTGGTTTCGCGCCAGGCTTTCCTTTTTTTCCAACCTGCACGACCGGCGGCGTTTCAACCGGCTTGGCGGCTTCCACCCGGATCAATTGATTTTCTGCCGGAGGCGGACTTCCGGACGGAGCAAATCCGGGAATTGCGACCTGGGACGGCGCTTGCGGCTGGCCATGACTTTGTTTGAACTGAGTGAAGTGCATTTCCGCGCGCAATCGCGATTGCTCCTTAAACAACGGCCAGCCGGCTTCGAGATTCAGACTCAATGGCGGCTCGAGACTGAATGTGCCCGTGCCCCGCATCACCGTGTAGGTTCCGTAGAGCAAAGGCACTGCGGTCACCATGACCCGGCCATCGTTGAATCGCTCAACGTGAATCACCGCGGAAAGATCATGCGCGCGGTCCATTTTTAACTCCAAGCCGGTGGTGAGCGTTTGCCTGATCATCGGCACAGCCGGCGGTTCAGCCGGATAGACGTGCTCCATCAGCAGCTCCGGATTTTCAACCGAATCGGTCAACGCAACCATGCCGGAAGTGAAGATGTCGCTCGAGCTGAGATCGCGCGCCTCCTCGATCACGTAACGACCGACTACGTACTGGATCAGACCGCGCACTTGCTGGAAATTGCGAATGTAATTGCGCGCCAGTTCGGCGTTGGTTTTCGCAAACTCGGCCGATCCCATCGCGTTGTAGCGATCGTAAAGTTGTTTCGCGCTGAGAAATTCGCCGGGAGGCGCCGCCGTCAATTCAAAACGTTTGGGCGGTTCGATCTTGTGCAGCTTTTGGAGGATTCGATAACTGTCGGGTCGCTCTGGCTGACTAAAGATGTAAAAACTGCCGAGCCAGGCCGCGAAAGCGAAACCGGTCAACAACAAGATCGCGACCGTCCACGCGAAGTAATTGATTCGGCGCCGGACCGGCCGCGCATAAGGTTCGTCGTAGCGATAGAGACCGTAGTCCATCTAAGCGGGCGAGAAAATTCGGGGTTGTGCGTTCAATGTCCGGATCGGACTGGCGATTCCTTCGCCGCTTCGAATGACGTCCCGCATCCGCAGGTGCGACTGGCGTTTGGGTTGGTGATTTGAAACCCGGTCCCGGTCAAGCCGCCGCGAAAATCAAGCGTGGCACCGCGCAAATATTCGGCGCTCTCGCTGTCGACGAAAAACTGGACACCATCGCGCTCGATCACTTGGTCGCCGCCCTTCTTTTCATCCAGCGTCATCTCGTAATTCAGACCCGAGCAGCCGCCTTTGGTGATTTGCACGCGCAAACCTTTCGCGGCGTCTTGCTTCTGGGCCTCGAGCAGATTGCGAAGCTCTTGGGCCGCGTTCTGCGTCACATTTATCATCGTCACGTAAATTACGTTCTACCCGCCCCATAGTCAAAAATCGGAGTGCGACTTTCCTCTGGAAATCAAACATCAAACGTCGAACATCAAACATCGATGTCTCGTATTCGTTTGCTCCCGGAAACTGTCGCCAGCCAGGTCGCCGCCGGTGAAGTCGTTGAACGTCCTGCTTCCGTCGTGAAGGAGCTGGTCGAGAACAGCATCGACGCCGGCGCCCGCAAGATCGAAATTTTGATTCGCCGCGGCGGAATCTCGTTTGTCCGGGTGATCGATGACGGCTGTGGAATGGATCGCGATGATGCGTTGCTTTCACTGGAACGCCACGCCACCAGCAAAATTCGATCGGTCGCGGATTTGGAAGCAGTTGGAACCCTCGGTTTTCGCGGCGAAGCGTTGCCCAGCATCGCCAGCGTATCGCGTTTTCGCCTAACGACTCGAGAACCCGTTGCCGTTGCCGGTACCGAAATCGTCGTCAACGGCGGAAAAATCGACGTCGTCCGCGATGGCGGCGAAGCCCCCGGAACCCAGGTCGAAGTGCGATCGCTCTTCTATAATGTGCCGGCCCGCCGGAAATTCTTGCGTGCGGAAAACACCGAGAGCCGCAATATCGAGCATCAATTGCATTTGCAGGCGATTGGCCATCCACAGGTCGCTTTCACTTTTGCGCGAGACGATCGCATGATTTTCCAGCTTCCGGCTACCACAACTCTCACCGACCGAATCCGCGACCTTTACGGCACCGAATTACTCGGCCGACTGCTCCCGGTTAACGACGGCGACTCGTCGGCGATTCGAATTAGCGGAATGATTGGGCGCGCCGGTCTGAGCCGGCAGACGCGCTCCCAGCAACTGGTCTTCGTCAACGGCCGCGCCATCGAAAGTCCACTCCTTACCGGAGCGCTCCGCGAAGGTTATCACACCGCGCTCATGAAGGGGCAGTATCCAGTCACGTTTTTGTTTATCGAAATCGATCCCGGCGCGGTGGACGTGAACGTTCATCCGGCAAAACGCGAAGTCCGCTTTCGTGATCCAAACGGCGTGCGCGAAGCGATTGTTCGCGCTCTGCAGGAAACGCTGGCCAGCAGCCGCGAGGATTGGCAGGAAAAATTTCGCGCCCCGGCTCCGGCTTTTACCGGAGCAACGGCCGGCCAGCCGGTGGTTCCACAGCGCCCGTCATTTTCCGAACCGAAAGGCGGTAGCCCGCCCTGCGAATTGCCGGAACTGGAAAGAGAATTCGCCCTCCGCGGTCAACGTTCGATCGAAACTGCAACGCCTGCGCCCGAAGTTTTTCGACGCGAGCAGTTCGAGCCCGGCGAGGATTTTAAGTCCCGTGCAGATCAGCAGTTCCAAATCATAGGCATCCTCAACAAACTTTATGTGCTGATGGAAAACGCCGACGGCCTTGTGCTGGTCGACCAGCACGCCGCCCATGAACGAATTTTGTTCGAGGAATTGCGGCGCCGAATGGAAGAGCAGGGAGTGCCCTCCCAAAAACTCCTCATCACGCAAACTTTCGAACTCGTGCCCCGCGATGCGGACTGGATCGAGCAAAACATTGCGGTCCTCCAGAAAATGGGAATCGGAGTCGAATCGTTCGGCCCGAACACCTTTAAGATCGACAGCCTGCCGGGCTTTTTAAACGTGACCGACGGCGCTCAGTTCATGCGAAAAGTTATCGACGATCTTAAAAGCGCGAGCGATCGGAGCTCCCCATTGCGTTTGGGCGAGGAGATGATCGCGAAAACAGTTTGTCGTCACGCGGTCAAGGCGAACGATCCGTTGCGTTATCTGGAAGTCGAAAAATTGATCAGGGATCTTCTCGACTGCGATCTGCCCTATTGCTGCCCGCACGGACGTCCGACCATGATTCAAATCTCGAACGCAGAACTGGAAAAGAAATTCGGCCGCAAAGTGTGAGAAGAGGTTGAGCCGTTGAGAGGTTGAGCCGTTGAGTGTTAAGACCTTAAGACGTTGAGAAGCGAAGCGGTTGAAAGGTTCAGACGTTGAGAAATTAAGTTGTTGAGAAGTTAAGCGGTTGAAAGGTTCAGACATTGAGAAGTTAAGTTGTTGAGAAGTTAATCGGTTGAAAGGTTGAGACGTTAAGCGGTTGAGGCGTTGAGAAGTTGAGGCGTTGAGAAATTGAGAAATTGAGAAATTGAGAAGTTGATAAGTTGAGCGGTGACCGTGACTTCAGGTCTGGCCCAGCACCGCTGAGACACATTTCATCCTGAGGCTCGGAAACAACTCGACTGCTTAAAGCAGTCGAGTTGAAGACCGCATCCCACCAATTTCCGCGAACAGCGGGGCTAATAACTTGTAAAAGGATGAAAGGAAGTAGCGCTGAAGTCGCTCGTCTTTCCCGGGCTTAAGTGGCCTATCGATTCCGGAATCATTGAATTCGCAATGACGTGAGCCAAATAGCGGTGGAAATGGCTGCGTTCAAACTTGACTGCTTAAAGCAGTCAAGTTTGAATCGAGCGTATGGATTCAGAAACGACAGTGCTGGATATTTTGTTTCCAAGGGTTCGTGCCGAAATTTTGAGGTCGCTTTTCGGCGGTCTGAAGGATCGCCGTTATGTGCGTGAACTCGCACGGGAAACGGGGCTTGCATTATGTACGGTGCAAGATGAACTGCGGAAACTTGGTGGAGTCGAGCTAGTCATCAGTTATTCCAATGGCTACCATCGATTTTATGCGCCCAACGCCAGTCATCCGTTGTTCAAGGAACTGCGACGGATCGTCGAACTGAGCGAGCGCCTTCCCCGAACCAAACGGTCGGCATTATTTCGAAGGCAAAGTACGAAGTCACCGAGGAAGCGACGCCGTCCGCGACCTGGTTACCGAATTCGCCCGGCGAGCAAGGAATTGAGCTGGAACATATTTTCAAGCCGCGGCCGTAAAACTTGACTGCTTTAAGCAGTCGAGTTCTTGCTGCGGGTTTCTTTGCTGCTGGCGCTGTTGTTTGCGCTTGGAGGCAGAAGC
>JAJPJU010000350.1 GCA_021324035.1 Spartobacteria bacterium
AAAGTGTGCCGCGCTGCTTCATCGAATTGTAATTGTTTAGCTGCCATAAGTTTTCCTTAGTTCTGCGCCAACACTCAACCCACGCCGGCCCCAATTGGCCGGCTTATTTGAGTTGAACATTGGAAAGTTCATTAGTTGTTGAGTTGTTGAGAAGTTTAGACGGATCTCTCAGGAACGCAGGAACCCAGGAAAAAATCGGATCGGGGTTTCTGAATTCGAAATCCATTCCTGTTTTCCTGCTTTCCTTAGCAATTCCATTTTTCCTTATCCAATGATGCCGAGGATATCGTCCTCGCGCATGATCAGGAATTGTTCGCCGTCGATTTTGATTTCGGTGCCGCCGTATTTGGAAATCAGCACTCGATCGCCTTTCTTCACCGTGAAATCGACTTTCTTACCTTCTTCGTTCACTTTTCCGGTGCCGAGGGCGACCACTTTGCCTTCCTGCGGTTTTTCTTTCGCAGTATCGGGAATGATGATCCCGCCTTTTTTTGTTTCCTGCTCTTCGAGCGGCTGCACCAGCACCCGGTCGCCGAGCGGTCTTACGTTAACGCTTGCCATAAGTTAGTTTGGTTTCTGTTGTTTGTTTTTGGTTGAGCCGGCGACCCCGAATGCTTTCGGGGCGGCCGGCAAATTGTTTTACGTTTCTTGTAGGCCGTCTCTGCGAGACGACGAGGCGTCTGACACAGACGCCCTACAATTTCGTCTCATCAATTTCTCGTCACTCGTCACAGGTCACTCGTCACTTCTTTTTATCTTCGTCCACGACTTCGAACTCGGCGTCGACAACGTCGCCGTTACCGCGCTTCGTTTCGCCTGGTTGAGGACCAGGCCTTCCGCCAGCTTCAGGTCCCGGTTGAGGACCCGGTCCACCTTGTGGGCCGCCAGCTTGCGCTGAAGCTTGTTTGTAAAGTTCGGCACTGATGTCCTGGAACTTGCTTTGCAAGTCGTCGTAACTGCGCTTGATCGCGTCGGTGTCGTTCTTGTTGATCGCTTCCCGCACCGCGGCGATCGCGTCCTCGACTGGTTTGCGCTTGTCGGCCGGAATCTTGTCGCCCAGTTCCTTGAGTTGTTTCTCGGACTGGTAAGCGAGCGTGTCGGCGTTGTTCTTGATCTCGATCGCTTCCTTCGCCTTTTTGTCTTCTTCGGCGTGCGATTCAGCTTCCTGGCGCATCTTTTCGATTTCGTCCTTGCTCAAGCCGCTCGAACCAGTGATGGAGATTTTCTGCTCCTTACCGGTGCCGAGATCCTTGGCAGAAACGTGGAGAATGCCGTTCGCGTCGATGTCAAAGGTCACCTCGATTTGCGGAACTCCGCGCGGCGCTGGGGGGATGCCGTCGAGGTGAAAAGTTCCAAGATTTTTGTTGTCGCGTGAGAGCGGGCGTTCGCCTTGTAACACTTTGATTTCCACGCCTGGCTGGTTGTCGCTGTAAGTCGAAAAGATCTGCGACTTCCTGGTCGGAATCGTCGTGTTTCGCGGAATCATCGGCGTGGCTACTCCCCCGGCGGTTTCAATCGCCAGCGTGAGCGGAGTCACGTCTAAGAGGAGGACGTCTTTCACGTCGCCGCGAAGAACACCTCCTTGAATGGCCGCGCCAATCGCGACCACTTCGTCCGGGTTAACGCCTTTGTGCGGCTCTTTGCCGATCAAACTGCGCGCCGTCTCTACAACTTTGGGCATGCGAGTCATGCCGCCGACGAGCACGAGCTCGTTCACTTCGCGCTCGGAAATTTTCGCGTCTTTCAAACACGCTTTGACCGGCGGAATCGTCCGCTGAATCAAATCGTCGGTGAGCTGCTCGAGTTTCGAGCGAGTAAGTTTCTTCTGAATGTGCTTCGGACCGCTCGCGTCCGCCGTGATGAACGGCAGATTGATTTCATATTCCTGCGAGCTCGAGAGCGCGATCTTCGCTTTCTCGGCTTCTTCTTTGATCCGCTGAAGCGCGTCGGGTTGCTTGCTCAGATCGATGCCGGAATCCTTTTTGAACTCGGCCACGATCCAATCCATCACCTTCGCGTCCCAGTCGTCACCGCCGAGGTGGGTGTCGCCATTGGTCGCTTTCACTTCGAAAACGCCATCGCCGATCTCGAGAACGGAAATATCGAACGTGCCGCCGCCCAAATCGTAAACGGCGATCTTCTCGTCCTTTTTCTTGTCCAAACCGTAAGCGAGCGAGGCTGCGGTCGGCTCATTAATAATACGCAATACTTCGAGGCCGGCGATTTTGCCAGCGTCCTTGGTCGCGTTACGTTGCGAGTCGTTGAAATACGCCGGAACGGTGATGACCGCCTGGGTGATTTTTTCACCGAGCTTCGCTTCCGCGTCGGCCTTGAGCTTCGCCAAAATCATCGCCGAGATTTCCGGAGGCGAAAACGATTTACGTTCACCGGCCACTTCCACCTGCACGTGAGCATCGCCATTGGCGGCCTTCACGATTTTGTAGGGGACGCGGTGCTCTTCTTCATGTACCTCGTCGAACTTGCGGCCCATGAACCGCTTGATTGAAAAAACTGTGTTCTGCGGATTGGTCACCGCCTGACGCTTCGCAGCCTGGCCAACCAGCCGTTCGCCGCTCTTGGTAAATGCGACAACCGACGGCGTAGTGCGCGCGCCTTCCGAATTTTCCAAAACTACGGGGTCGCCACCCTCCATCACAGACATGCAGGAGTTGGTGGTTCCCAAATCGATACCTAAAACTTTAGCCATAAATTTATTGTTCCTTTCCTGGGTTGATCAGCTCGCCGACAAACGACCTCCAGCTGCGGCGAAGAGGTTCTTAACCGAGTGAGTCTTTAGCACAGGCCGAGCCGCGGTTAGGTGTCGGTGCGTAAACCACTGGCTACGAATGGCTAATCATCAATATGTACAATTCCAGGACCCTTGAAAGTGAGACAACACGGCACAAACTTGTGGGACAGGCACCCGGACACTGCGCCAGCCCGGCGCTCTGGAATTCTGGGGAGCACAGGCCGCTGGCCTGTAGTTCGGGGCGGCTCGCCGCGAACGAAAAAGCATATTCGTCTTTTGCTGTAATGCATTTGGCCAGCGGCCAAATGCTGCAGGCGAGCCGCCTGCGCTCCTCAATCCTCGAAAGGGCACATGCCCTGCTAATTTCCCTGTGGTGGACACAGCAAAGACCTCACTCCGAAAAACAGAATCCGATCCGGACATTTTCTTTCACTGTCAGCACTGCAAAGCCGCGTTGGTGGCAAACAAGTCCGCGGCGGGGATGAATCTGGCCTGTCAGAAGTGCGGGCAGCAAACCCTGGTTCCGCAGCCGGAAGTTCCAAGCACCGTGGCGGCTGAGTTCGTTGACGAAATTCAGCGCAAACTGAAAGAGAACGAATCGCAACGCGCGGAGATCACCGGTTACATCAACCAGCTCACGATCCAGTTGCATCGGTGGCAATTGCGTTTGCAAACGTTGAACGAACGCAAAGCGCAGCTCGAGAAAGATCTGGGCGGCAAGTAGTGGACCGTCCTCTCTAAAAAAGAAGAATTTAGACAGGATTCACAGGATTGAACATGCTTCTGGAATTCCTCCTGAAAGTCCTGTCAATCCTGTCTCGTTCTTCATTGATTTGTAACGCGATCCACCTTTGCGCGCATTTCGCACGCGCGTAAGATCAAGCGTGCGGCAGTATCACGATCTTCTCCGGCTCGTTCTCGAAGAAGGTCAGCCCCGCGATGATCGCACCGGCACGGGGACGATTTCAGTTTTTGGCGCGCAAGCGCGATTTGATTTGCGGCCTGGCGGTCCGGGATTTCCGCTGCTGACGACGAAGAAGCTGCATATCAAGTCGATCATCTACGAATTGCTGTGGTTCCTGCGGGGCGAGACCAACATCAAATATCTCAACGAACACGGGGTCACGATTTGGGACGAGTGGGCTGACGAAAATGGAAATCTCGGCCGCGTTTACGGCGCGCAATGGCGAGACTGGCGAGGCGAAAACGGAGTCCGCGTCGACCAGATCGACAATTTGATCGCCCAGATCAAAAAAAATCCGAACAGCCGGCGGTTAATCGTCAGCGCCTGGAATCCAGCCGAGATCGAAACGATGGCGTTGCCGCCGTGTCACGTTTTGTTTCAGTTTTATGTGAACAATGGCGAGCTGAGCTGTCAGCTCTATCAACGGAGCTGCGATCTGTTTCTGGGTGTGCCGTTCAATATCGCCAGTTATGCGCTGCTCACGATGATGATCGCGCAAGTGGTCGACCTGACGCCGGGTGATTTCGTTCACACGTTTGGCGATCTGCATCTGTATAACAATCATCTCGACCAGGCGCGCGAACAGCTGGCGCGCGAATTCCGGCCGTTACCGCGGATGAAATTAAATCCCGCGGTCAAAAACATTCATGACTTCAAGTTCGAGGACTTTGAGCTGGTCGATTACAACCCGCACCCCTCGATAAAGGCGCCGATCGCGGTTTAAAGAGAACCAGACAGGATTTACAGGATCAGATGGATTCCGAATCGAAAGAATCCTGAAAATCGGGTTAATCCTGTCTAGTTCCTGTGCTCGTTTGAATGCTCAGTCCGAAACTTGCGTCCAATTGCCGGGTTTAACACGACGTGAGGGCATTCTGGGGGACAGTCGTTTTGTTTTTGATCGCGTCGGTCGGATTCGCGCAAAATGAAAATCCGTATCGCGTCGAAATCGATCTCGGCCAGCAAACCGCCTATCTGATTCGAGGCCGGCACGTTGTGATGCGGTCGCCAATCTCGAGCGGCCGCTACGGACATTTAACTGAAACCGGCTCGTTCAAAGTGATCGAGAAAGAGCGAAATCATTACTCGAGCATTTACGGGAAGATTGTTGATGCGAATGGGCGCACGGTCATCGCCGATGCGGACGTGGACATGAAAGTTCCGCGCGGCTGCAAATTCGTTCCGGCGCCGATGCCGTGGTTCATGCGCTTTCACGGTGCCGACGGAATGCACGCCGGTTATTTGCCGGGATACCCCGCGTCGCACGGTTGCGTGCGAATGCCGGATCAACTGGCGGTTGCGTTCTACAACGCGGTGGAAGTTGGAACGCCTGTCACGGTGTTTGGGCGAACGCCGCGAACGAATCAATTTTATCAGCAGTACGGCGGCCAATCACAGCGACCGCGACCACCCTGGCCGTGGTTCAGACAACCGATCGGTCCACAATACGAACCGCAACCGCGGGTTTACGAGTCGAGACCGGTGTATCCGTAAGTTGTAGCCTCGCGAAACGAAGCGGCTACAGAATTAAGAAATCGCGCTCGACCTTTGCGGCCGACACGGCCGCCACTACAGCGGCAACTACGGCTGGTGGCTGGTGGATTTCTTGATCGTCGTGCTGGCCGCGGTCTT
>JAJPJU010000026.1 GCA_021324035.1 Spartobacteria bacterium
ATTTCGTCTCGTCGAGTCGAGTGTTCAATGATTGCTTTTCATTTTCAGCCGCGCTCATTGCGGTTCGCGATTTTTGAAGGTCGGCTTCCAATTGATCGACCCGATCCCGAAGCTTCTTGGTTGCTTCCGCGATCGCGACATCATTTGGAGTGCTGACCGGCGCGGGCTTCGAAACCGGTGCTGAGAGCTGAGGGGGCGCGACTTGTTGTTTCGTAACCTGGACCGAAGGGGCCGAATTTTGAGGCGGCGCGACCGCGGTTTCCGGGGGCGGTTTAGCGGTTGCCGCCAAATTTTCCTGGGTTCCGGCTTTGTCCTGCACCCTCAGGATGCCTTCGCTGACTTTGCGACCGCGATATTCGACGATTGCAGGTTGCCAGTCTGGATGGGCGGCGCGCAATTGCTCCAGCAAACTGCCCGCGAATCGATATTTGGCGAGGGCGGCTTTAAACTGGTTTTCGTGCTCCAGCTTCTCGCCTTGCTGGGCGGTCATGTAAGCCTTTAGAAATGTTTCACTTGGATCGTCCGCCTGACCGCGCAAAGCAGGTGATGCGGTCCAAAGGGACAAGCAGGCAAGCAGGATCCAGCCGGTTCTCATCGCACGTCGCAGGGTGCGGATGATAACAAATGGAATGCGGGTTGCAACGAAACGATGGGGCATCGATTTTAGAAGAAGCGGAGATTGTGCCAACCGAGCGAGCTTCTGCCCGCGTTTGCAATCGCGCGTCTAAAAACTAGAATCTGAATCCGCCATGGTGGTCGTAGCTCAATGGTAGAGCCCCAGATTGTGGTTCTGGTTGTTGCGGGTTCGAGTCCCGTCGACCACCCGGCTTTCAACAGTGATCAGTGACCGGTGACAAGTGACGAGCAAAACGGGAATCACGGATTGTTTCGGCGCTGGTCACTGGTCACTATCCCCTGGTCACTTTCCCAAACGTGTCTGTAGCTCAACTGGATAGAGCAGCTGACTTCGGATCAGCAGGTTGGGGGTTCGAATCCCTCCAGGCACGCTTTTCTATCTTGGATCTCCGATCGGCGATTTTCGATTGAGCGCTGATCAGAAATTGGCGAAACATCGCAGCGCGTGAATCCGAAACCGTGGCCCAGAGCAATCGTCCTCTTCATTGCCGGGGCAGCCGCATTCGGCTGGATTCAATGGAAATGCGAATCGGATCCGAAAATCAATTTCCTGCCGCATGAGGGTGAAACCCGTTGGATTATTTTCCCAGCCCCGGTCGATGCCCGAACCCATCCGATCGCCTGGATCGACGCCACATTTCGCCGAACGTTCTCGCTCAAATCGAAACCGCAAACCGGACGATTATACCTTCGCGCTGCGAAGCGAGTTGAGCTGAAGGTCAACGGCGAAACTGTTGAGATTCCGACTACCCGAAATTGGAAACAACTTTCGACCGCTGACGTATCGACGCTCTTGCGAAGCGGTGAAAACACGATTGAAGCCAGAGTGTTTAATAACGACGCGCTACCCGCGCTGTGGGTTCACCTTGACGCAGACGCATTCAATTTGCGAACGAACACCGGATGGCAAGCATCGATCGCAGGTTCATCGTGGCGCAGGTGCGCATTCGCGGGTGAGGCACGCGACCCGGGGCCAGGAAATTTACTCTTTGGTGGCGAGAAAGTTTTCGAAGCGATTCAGAAAATTTGGCTGGAATGGATCGCATTCGCACTCATTGCAATCTTGTTGGCAATTGCGATCCGCCACTGGGTCTCGCAACCGGATGCTGATCTTTCCCGCGTTCAAATGTTCATCGTCCTGGGCGGGTGTACTGCAATCTGGCTGGGACTCTTTTGGAACAACGCCGGATTTCTGCCGTTTGTCAGCGGCTACGATTCCAAAGATCACCTTGCTTATATTAAGTACATCCAGGAACGACACGCTCTGCCCCTGCCGAACGAGGGTTATGAGATGTTCCAGCCTCCGCTCTACTACGCCCTTTCGGCCGGCGTTCTCTCGGCGCTTCGGATGTCCGCCACAGACGACGGCGCTGTCTCGGTGCTTCGAGCGCTTACGATGCTTTTCGGCGTCGCCAATTTCGTTTTCGTGTTTCTCAGCGTTCGTTTGTTGTTTCCCCGGCAGGCCCTCGCTCAACTGATCGGCCTTATCACCGGCGCATTCCTGCCGATGCAATTGTATCTGTCGCATTATGTGACGAACGAAACGCTCGCCGCGACCTTGGCGAGCGTTTCGATTTATCTCGCACTGCGCGCGCTAAGCTCGGAACAAAAATCTCTTTCGCAGTTACTTTCACTCGGCGCATGCATCGGCGCGGCGATGTTGGCCAAATCTACCAGCTTGTTGATGATTCCTGCGATCTTCGGTGCATTCGCGATCAAACTTCTGCAGCAGCGTTCGGGCGCGCTGGATTGGTTGCGCACGCTTGGATCGATCGCCGCGGCGATGTTGATCGTATGTGGGTGGGATTTCATCCGGATCTGGCGGCATTTCGGCTCGCCGATTGTTGGCAACTGGGATCCTGCGGTCGGATTTCCCTTGTGGCAGGATCCGGGATTTCACACCGCGGCGGATTATTTCCGGTTCGGACGCGCGCTGGTGAGTCCAATGTTTAGCGGATTTTACGGATTTGCTGACGGAATTTATTCTACGCTCTGGGGTGAGAGTCTCGGGGGTGGCTTGTCCGGCATTCTGTCGCGGACGCCGTGGAATTACGATTTGATGACCGCAGGATACTGGCTTGCACTGGTGCCAACTTTCATTGTGCTAACTGGAGGCGCAGTAGCATGCTTTCGATTCGTCAGAAAAGCGTCGCCGGAATGGTTCCTAATCATCGGGTTCTCCGCCACGGTCGTTGTCGCGCTTGCGTTTATGACGCTCAAAATTCCGTCCTACGCGCAAGTGAAAGCATTTTATGGTTTGGCCGCGGTTGTACCATTTTCCGTGTTTGCCGCGCTCGGCTGGAAGCGGCTGACAAACGACTCTCGCGCACTGCAATTCAGCCTGTTGTTATTGTTTCTTCTGGTGGCGATCAACAACGTCGCGGCAATTTGGATCCGGAATTCAAGCCAACAGCACGTCTATGCGGCGATCCGATTCAACGATCAGGGGCAAGCTGATCGCGCACTGGTCGAAGCAAGCGAAGCAACGACGAAGAATTCCGCCAATGGAAATGCTTCCTACGTTCTCGCGGCCATCCTCGACGAAATGGGCAAATCTCAGGACGCGATCGCTGAATGCGAACGGTGCATCGCTCTCAATTCGGCGAATGGGGATTGTCATTTCCAGCTCGCGGTTTCCCTCGCCCAGCGTGGCGATCTGGCCAATGCCCTGCCTGAGGCGAACCGCGCGCTCGAGTTGCTTCCCGAAAATTCGCAAGCAAACAACCTCGTTCTCACCCTGAACCTTGAACTTCAACGCCGGAACGAAACACTCGCCTCCTCGCGGGATGCGATCGGTGTCACACCTTTTGATGCGAATTTGCATTATCGAATCGGTTTGGCGGCGGGTCAGTTCGGCGACTTTGACATGGCGGCAAATCAACTTGCTTATGCTTTTCTGCTCGCGCCCGGAAAGACCGAGCATGAGCAGAAATTGCGAGTCGCCCTTTCGTTTCTTCAGAAAACCGGGGACGCATCAAATACGATTCGTGAACTCGAATCGCTGGCGGTGAGTTCGCCGAAGTTGCTCGATATCCTGGCTCCGTTTCGCCAAAATCCGAATTCAAATCCGCCAGAACCACAATGAAATCTGCCGCCGGCCGCTCTCAACTCGATTCGATGATCGTAGAAATAGAGCTGACGCTGGTCAGCATCATTCAGGGTGTTGCGCTGACAGTCCTAATCGAAAGTTCGCGCGACGTAATCACCGATCTGAAATTCGTCTATTGGCCGTATGTTCTGTCTGGTCTGCTGGTGATTTTCATTTTCTGGTCGCGCGCCGTCTTGCACATCATCACATTGATTCGCTGGCCGCTCGAATTCGGACACAACTTTCTTTACATCGGCTGCGCGCTGATTGAGGCGGTCTCGTTCGCTCAATTGATCAACCCCGCGAACTGGTTTGCATTTGGCGCCGCATTCATTGCCTCCGGTTGGGTTTTGTTCTTTTACGATCTTCGGCTGATTCGCGCACGGCAGGAAGACAGCCGCGGTGAGGCCGGCAATCGTCTCTACGAAAGAGTGCGACGCGACCAATGGATCAACCTGGCGTTGTTGCTGCCCGCGGTCTTCATCTTGAACGTGGCTTGTGCGATTTGTATTCGAACCTGGCCCGAGATTTTTGTACACAATAATGCGCATCTTTGGTTGATCGCCCTTCAGGTCCTCGGTTTCGCCGGTTACCTGATTTACGTCGTGCGATTCTACATCAATCTTGCGCCGTAATCGCAGCCGCGCACCGCGAATGGGACGACCTCAATAGCGATCGCGATAAGGGCTGAGCACCTAACAAATCCCCGCGCTGAATTTGGCTGGCCCATTCGCCAACCGGTCGTCCGAGTGCCATTGTCGAGCCGAGAATGAACAAAGCAGTGGAAATGAATGTCCTCGATTCGTCCGGACCGCCGGCTACGGTGGGCTTCTCGACCGCCTGCGGAATTGTCATTGCCAACATCATCGGCACCGGCGTTTTCACCAGCCTCGGATTTCAACTCATCGATATGCAATCGGGATTTCCTCTCCTGATGCTTTGGATTGTTGGGGGAATTGCAGCGCTTTGCGGCGCGCTTTGCTATGGCGAGCTGAGCGCCGCCTTACCGCGCTCCGGGGGCGAATATCATTTTCTTTCCGAAATTTATCATCCGGCGATTGGATTCATGGCCGGCTTCGTTTCTGCCACGGTCGGCTTCGCCGCGCCCGTCGCACTCGCGGCAATGGCGTTCGGAAGATATTTCCAGGGCGTATTTAATTTCGGGTCGCCAGTGGTTCTCTCATTCGTTCTGGTCTGGGTCGTCTCTGTTTTTCATTTCGGAAATCTTCGCCGCGGCACAACGTTTCAGAATGTCTGGACGATTGTGAAGTTGCTCCTGATCGCCGTTTTGATTGGCGCAGGATTCCTGTTTGAACCGAAAGAGCCGCTCAGTTTTTTTCCGATGACCGGTGATACAAAGTCAATTTTCAGCGGCGCCTTCGCCGTGTCTCTGGTCTGGGTGATGTATTCCTATTCCGGCTGGAATGCATCGAGTTACATCATTAGCGAAGTAAAGCAGCCTGAGCGAAACGTGCCGCGATCGCTGGTTGCTGGAACTCTTGTGGTCACCGCGGCGTATGTCCTCCTGAATGCAGTTTTCCTGGCGACCACGCCGGAATCGGAAATGCGCGGCCAATTAGAAGTTGGATTGATCGCCGGCAAGCACATCTTCGGTGAAAACGGCGGGCGCGTGGTAGGCGCGATCATCTGTCTCGGTCTGATTTCCGCTGTTAGCTCCATGACCTGGATCGGTCCGCGGGTGACCATGTCGATGGGTGAAGATCACTGGCTGTTGAGATTCCTTGGGCGCAGAAATGTCTATGGCGTTCCCGCGAACGCTGTCGTGGTTCAGCTGGTAATCGTGAATTTGTTGCTGCTGACGCGCAGCTTCGAGCTGGTTGTTATTTATATTCAATTTGCGTTGCTGCTTTGTTCGCTCCTGACCGTGATCGGCGTGTTTGTTCTTCGGGCGACCCGTCCAAGCATTGCGCGGCCATATCGCATCTGGCTTTATCCTATTCCACCGCTTTTGTTCGCGATCATCACGGTGTGGATGATGATTTACCTGCTGATTTCGAAGCCTATGGAGTCTATTGCCGGACTGGCCACCGCATTGGTCGGCTTCCTGCTTTACTTTTGCGCCGGTAAACGCGTCAGTGCCCGTTCATGAACAAATTTCGCGTTGCAAGAATCACATTCGCGACGCTGTTCGCCCTGGTTCTGATTTCCAACACCGCCATCGCCATAAAACTAAAATGGCCGTGGCAGCATGAAACTCCGGCGCCTGAACCAAGCGTAGCGCCGTCGCGAGTTGCACGGCCGGTCCAATCAGGTGGATTGCCGCCGCCGGACGATACTTCGCGATTCCTTGCCGGCATGCCGGTTCCCAAGGATTCGCCGCTCGCTCCGCTTACAAGCGATCCAGCATGGCAGGAGCATGCCGCTAACTTTGAAAAAGCCTTTGCCAAACTGAATATGCGGCAACTTGCAAAACTGCGTGCCTGGGAGGGGCAGTATTTTCCGGAAGCGCAGCAGAATGTGCCGGTCGCATATTACATGTTCAGCGGTCCAGATTTTCTGTACGTCGACCAATTTTTCCCAAAAGCCGACGTTTACATTTTGTGCGGCAAAGAATCGCTCGGCCCGCCGCCGGATCCGTTGCGCGCCGGAAATCTTGGCGCCGCGTTACACAATCTCGAGGAAGCAATGCATTCCTCGCTTCGCTTTAGTTTTTTCATCACCAAAGACATGAAAGTGGACCTTCAGTCACAGGAACTGAAGGGAACAATACCGATTCTCTACGTGTTTTTGGCGCGGGCCAACAAGTCGATCAAGGACGTAACTTACGGATCGCTCAATGAAAGCGGAAATTTTCAGCCGAGCAGACCTGGCACCGGTGGAACACCCGGCGTTCGGATTCAATTCGCCGACAACCACTCAAGCCACGAACAAACCCTGTATTATTTCACCACGGACATTTCGGATGGCGGAATCTCTTCGGCACCGGGCTTTCTTCGCTTTTGCGACCATTTCGGTGTTGGTGGCAGCATCTTGAAAGCGTCGTCCTATTTGATGTTCGAAAATGGTTTTAGCCGAATCCGCAATTTCATTCTCGATCACAGCAAAGTTATTGTTCAGGACGACGCCGGCATTCCGATCTCTTATTTCGACCGGGACAAATGGAACATCCGGGTTTTCGGCAATTACCTGGGACCGATCGACATTTTCAGGCAACACAATCAGCCGAAGCTGGCGGAACTCTATCAACAAAGTGCGCCGCCGCCGCTCGATTTTAATTTCGGCTACCGTTGGAAACGTGAGGAGAGCAATCTCACCATCGCCAGCCGGCTCTAGTTATTCCTGAAACCGGCGAAACCACGGGTACGGAAACACGTCTCCGGGACAATCGGTCGGCCATCGCGGCGGATTAATGTCGCGATGCGGCTTAACGATTGGCCAATGATCGCCCACCTTGCCGCAGCGCTGTCGCAAATACCGAATCAACTCTTCGCAACAATCGAGCTGCGCGCGCGTCGGTTGATCGCGATTGAAATCGCCGACCAGGCAAATCCCTAAAGCGATGTTGTTCAAGTAATC
>JAJPJU010000248.1 GCA_021324035.1 Spartobacteria bacterium
CAACGGAGTGGATCTTGGTGGTCTCGAGCGCCTCCGCCAGGCGAAGAGGCGCGAGGATCGAAGGCAACCGCTTGGCCAACATGGTTTTGCCCGATCCTGGCGGACCAATCATGAGAATGTTGTGGCCGCCGGCGACGGCAACCTCGATCGCGCGTTTCACATGACCCTGGCCTTTCACGTCCGAAAAATCGACGTCGTAGGATTGGTGAGCTGCGAAAAATCCGCTGACGTCTCCGCGCGTTGGAAGCAGCGGAATTTCGCCGCGGAGAAATTGAAACGTTTCCCGCAAATTCTGAACCCCGTAAATGTCGATCTTGTTCACCATCGCGGCTTCGAGCGCATTGGCGGCCGGAACAAACAACGCCTGCTTTCCACGCCGGCGGGCTTCCAACGCCACCGGCAGCACGCCTTTGGTCGGGCGCACACTTCCATCGAGGGCCAATTCGCCAATGAAACTGAACTTGTTCCAGGCCGAGGTATTTAACTCTTCGGACACCGCGATCATTCCAAGCGCGATGGGCAGATCGAAACTCGGTCCCTCTTTCTTGATATCGGCGGGTGCGAGATTGACTGTGGTTCGCTTGTAAGAAGATCGGTAACCGCTATTCGCGACCGCCGTCCAAACCCGGTCCCGGCTTTCCTTGACGGCCACGTCCGGCAGACCGACGACCACCATGACCGATTTTCCGGGTCCGACATTGACCTCGACCTCAACCTCGTAGGCGTCGACGCCGTAGACTGCCGCAGAATAAATCTTGGCCAGCATGGGGGGAACTGTTCTCTATATTAAGAGTGGCAAAAAGGTGAGGGGCCGAAAAGGTCGAAAATTGGGCAGTTTTATGACCTTTTTAACGCTGAAATTCCTGGCCTGGAATATTTTGAGAAAGTTTGAACAACGCCCGGCGTATCACTGTCAGTATTTCGAATATTTAACCTTGTTAAGTAGTTTCCCTGATGTTAAGAAATCCGAACAAGGAGCCAGCCACGAACATAAAAGCCGGCAGTTGGTCGGATCAACCCCCAGTTTCCCATGAAGAGAGGTTATATGGCCGCCGAAGATAGCGATACCGGAATAAAGATTTACCTGCGAGAGATCGGGCAAATCCCGCTCTTGACCCCGCAACAGGAGATTGAGCTCGCCGCCAAGATCAAAAAGGGCGATCGAGAGGCGCGCGCGCTCATGATTCGCTCCAATTTGCGGCTCGTGGTCAAGATTGCGCACGATTATGCCAATCTCGGACTGCCCCTGTTGGACCTGATTTCTGAAGGCAACATCGGTTTGATGAAAGCCGTCGAGCGTTTCGACCCCGCAAAGGGCGGAAAACTCAGCACTTACGCCGCCTGGTGGATCAAACAGTCGATCAAGCGCGCTCTGGCCAATCAGTCGAAGACAATTCGGTTGCCGGTTCATTTGGTCGACAAAATCTCCAAGATGCGCCGGGTTTCGCTTCAGATGAGCGAAGAACTTGGCCGCGAACCGACCGATGACGAGCTTGGCGAAGAAATCGGTATCGCTGCGGGCAAAGTTTCGCAGCTGAAAACGGTTTCGATTCGGCCCGCCTCACTGGACGCGCCAATCAGCGACGACGATTCCACCGAGTTCGGCGAGATCGTCGGCGACGAAGACGCGCAAACGCCGTTCGAGCTTTTGCGGGACAAAAACCTGCGCAACGAAGTCGGCGGATTGCTCGATGTCCTCGATGATCGCGAGAAGAAAATCATTTTCCAGCGCTTCGGTCTCGATGGCGGAAAGCCGAAGACTCTCGAGGAAGTCGGCAAGAAATTTGGCGTGACCCGCGAACGTATTCGTCAGCTGCAAAACATTGCGCTCTCGAAATTGCGACGGGCACTGAGCAAGAAGGAAAAGCCAATCGACGTCGAATTGCCGGTCGAGGCTTAATTTAGCCGGAGGCGCCGGAGAGTTTTCGGCTGATCCAGCTAATCGCTTCCGGCGCTTTTCTAGTCGGCGATTTGTATCTGCTCGGGCTCTGGATCTACGCTGCAGTCCGTACCCGACTGATCTTCTTTTGGATTCTGGCTTTGGCGGGCTTGTGTTATTTACTGCTCGCGATTGTCAATGCTGCGCTTGTTTTCGGTCCGGAGCAGGTTCGCAATGCGTTCGGATCGCAATTTACAACGGTCTATGCGGTGTTCGTGCTCTGCCAGCCGTTTAATTTAGTCCTGGCCGCAATCGGCCACACCGTTCTGGTCAATTGGGTCGTCCGTGCAGCAGTTCCAAGGCACGGCGATCTCTAGAGCGCTTTTCTTCTTTTGCCGGAACTGCAAACGTTGTTGTCTGATCACTTCACAGTCCGGATTAGGACGCAATCGACTCGTTCACCGCGCGCCTGCATATCGGTGATCACGACCAGGTTGTCACCCGTTGTGGTCAACTTTTGCTCGCGCAAATATTTCGCTGCGGTTTCAATTGTCTCATTCGGATCGTCGCTGAATTCGATGCGTTGCGGGCAGACGCCCCAGCTGATTGTTAATTGACGACGGACTTCCTCGCTCGGCGTAAACGCAAATACGGTCGCGCGCTCCGGTCGAAGATTGGAAACGTAGCGCGCCATTCTGCCGTGGCGGGTGAACACAATAAGTTTTGCGCGCGCCATGCTGTTGGCCAGCATCACAGCGGAAGCTGCGGTCTTTTTCCGAATGTTCTCCATCGTCGCCACTTCCGCGTAACCGGCGCCGCCGCTGCGTTCAATTCGCAACGCCACCCGGTTCATAACATCGACGCATTCCACGGGATATCGTCCGATCGTCGTTTCACCACTCAACATGATCGCGTCGCTTTGTTCGAAAACCGCATTTGCGATATCGGTGATTTCGGCGCGAGTCGGCACGCGGTTGGTAATCATCGATTCGAGAAGATGGGTCGCCACAATGACCGGTTTGCCGAGGCGAATGCACATTTTGACAATGCGACGCTGAATGATCGGCAGCTCTTCCATCGGCACTTCAATACCGAGATCGCCTCGCGCGATCATGACGATGTCGGCCGTTTCGACGATTTCGTCGATTGATTCGACGGCCGATTGGTCCTCGATTTTGGCGAGGACACAAGCCTGGCTTTTATTTCGGACGAGCAAATTACGCAGCTCGACCAGGTCGTGGGGTTTACGGACGAAACTAAGACCGACAAAATCGACACCGAGTTTCGCGCCCAGGCGCACATCGGAAATATCCTTTTTAGTCAACGGCGGCAAACTGATGTGAACGCCTGGGAGATTGATATGACGCCTCGAGCCGAGGATTGCCGGAGTCAGGACCTTGCAAATTATGCGGTTTCTCTTTTTCTCGACGACCTTGAGCTTGATCAAGCCGTTATCGACGAGAATGGCATCGCCGACGCTGACATCCCGCACAAATTTGTCGTAGTTCACCGAAACCGACTTCTCCTTGGAAGGCTTGGCCCCCTGCACGGTAAATTCGAGCGTATCGTTTTTGTTTAATTTTATCGGTGCCTTCACCGCGCCGGTCCGAATCGCCGGCCCCTGAGTGTCCATCAAGATGCCGATCGGCCGGCCAAGTTCGGCGGCCAATTCACGGATGCGCGGAACGATCGTCCGGACCCAGGCCGGTTTAGCGTGACTCATATTCAGCCGGAAAATGTCCGCGCCATGCGCGATTAATTGCCGGATCGTGTCTAGCTTTTCCGTGGCCGGGCCGAGTGTGCAAATGATCTTGGTCTTCCGCATGAGTCCTGTCTCATTAACACCGGGCTTTAGTCCGGCGCAATCTCGCTAAATCCGAAGGTTAGCCGTTACAGAAAAAAAGCGGCGCGCCTTTCTGAGACGCGCCGCCTGCTCAAGTAACTTCTGATCGTTATTTCAGCTTAGCCTGCGTTTCCTGGGCAATTTTAAGGTGGGTGCTAACCATTTTCGCGCCTTTGGCCGCAAACGCTTTTACGTCAGGATCAGTCCCGTTTTGGGCTTCCTTTTGAAACTCGGCCAGATCCTTTTCGTGATCTTTGACCATGTCGTTCATGTAGTCCTTGTCCGATTTCCATTTGCCGGCCGATTTGGCGCCGGGAAGTGAAACGCCGTCTTCCTTGGCCAATGTCATCAATTCGTTGTTCGCCTTGGAATGATCGGTCACCATGCGGTTGCCGAACTTTTTCACATCGGCGCTTTGGCCATTTTGGGCCGCCATTTTGCCCATCTCGACTTCCATCATTCCGCCTTTAGCGGCGTTCATCATGAAAGTTTTGTCCGCCGAGCTCAGCTTGCTTCCGGCTTTGGCCTTACCCGGAGCCGGGGTCGCTTTGACATCAGAATTAGCGCCGGTTCTGAGTGGTGGATAAGCGTTGAGAGCGCTGCTGCTGGTAGCGAAGACGAGAGCTCCGACTGCCAGGGCCGCGACCGCGATTCGTTTGGTGATGCGATTAATTTTCATAAGTTTGTGCAGGTTAATAGGATGCCACTTCGGGCATTAGAAGTTCGCATGTTCTCATACGGTTGGATGTAACTGCAGTATGAAGATTTGCCTGGTGGGGAGCTGGTCTTGCCCCCCTTTTATCCCTGCTGATACGAGCTTTCCACGCGTTCGGCTACGTCTTTGAACCCGTAATCCGTCTCGTAGATCTGCTTCATGCAATTGAGATACTTCTCCTTTTCGCCCATCTTTTGGTAAACAATTCCAAGATTGTAAACGATCTCCTTCTTGGTCGCGTCCATCGTCAAAATCTCTTTCGCCGCGTCTTCGAATTGTTTCATCGCCAGGTCGAGCATTCCAAGCTCCCGATAACACAGGCCGAGCAGGTTCATCGCTTTTAGCCGAGCGTTTGGATTTTGCCGGGCCCGCTGCAATTCCGGAACTGCCTCGCGGAATCGCTGGGCGTTGAGCAGATGTTCGCCAAGTTCAAACCGCAGCTGCAGATCGGTAGGGTTCCGTTCCAGACGTTTCTTGGTTTCCTCAATCAATATCCCGGCGCGTTTTTTCTTCGCCGATATCAGTTCTTCGGTTTTTTTCGCGTGGACGGCGTCTTTGGTCTTGTGGCTCGCCAGAAATTCTTCGTGGGCTGCGATCTCCCGCTCTGCGCCGCGCATTTTTAAGTCCGAAACCTTGCGGATTAGGCCGGGATCGCTCGCGCCGGTAAGGTCGACAGCGGTTTGGTAGCAACGGATCGCCGATTCCAGGTCGCCGTTCTGTTCGTGAAGTGCTCCAAGTCGCCGCGCCAGATCGACATTCTTCGGCTGCGCCTGTTGCTGCGCCGTCAGTTCCGCGATTTGCTGGTCCAGCGCTTCACCGGTCAATTGCATCCGGCCTTTTTGTTCCAGTGAAATCGCCGCTTCCTTGTCTTTGATCAGCTCGCGATAGCTTTCTGCCTGATTCCATCCGCCGGAGCTCATCGAGGCGCGAGCGGATGCGTCTTTACCTAACCGCAACGCGCTGGCGTCGAGCGGATCGATCTCGGTGATTTTATTGTAAGTCTCGACTTCCTGTTCGCTTTGACCGGTCGCGTGGTAAAGTTGCCCAAGTTCGTGCAGCAATTTTACGTCGCGCGGATGTTCCTCGAGCAATGTTTGCAACGCGAACACCCCGATCTCCGGCCACCCCGCGGTGACGGCCGCTTCTTTAAGTGCGAGATTCGCCTGGCGATTGTAAGGCTCCTCTTCCAAAACTTTCTCAATCATCTCGATCGCGCGTTGCGGGGCCTTTTTGACTTCGCGCTGCGCTTTCATTACCGCGATGGTGGAAGTTGAGATGTTGAAAAAACTTTTCTTGCTCGCTTTTTGTTTGGTGACCTCGGCGCGCCGCAACAGTTGTCGGCCGGTAAGGAATTGCGGTTCGCTTTTCAGAATTCCCTGCAACAGCGAGATTGCGTAACCGAAATTCCGCAGCTCCATCGCGGCCAGCGCCTTTAGCCAAAGCGCGCGCTGAGCTTCGCTCAATTCCTTTTCAGTCTTAACCGCCATTGCTGACCGGAATATAGTTTCGAATCAGTTGCGCCGTCAGCAAAAAGTAGGGCCGTTGCCCCCAATGGCCCGCAATGCCAGTCCGGCTCGGATCGATTGAGGGCAATCGCCCCTGCCTACAACAAATCCAGCTGAGGTTTCTCCGCTTCCGGCATCCCTCTCGCCGTTTTCTTTCGGCGCGCTTTCGTTTGTTGCTCCGCAGCGCCGTTCGGGTTCTCCAAATGCGCAAGAATTTCCTTGGCGCGATCGAGGATTTCTCTGGGCAATCCGGCCAGTCGCGCAACCTGGATGCCGTAACTTTTGTCCGCGCCTCCGGGCACGATCTTGCGCAGAAAAATGATCTGCTCGTTCCATTCCCGCACTGCGACGTTCAGATTGCAAACGCCTTTACGTTCGGTAGCGAGCTTGGTCAGCTCATGATAATGCGTCGCAAACAAAGTCCGCGATTTGATCTTGTCGTGCAGAAATTCAGCCACGCTCCACGCGATCGATAATCCGTCGAAGGTTGACGTGCCTCGCCCGATCTCATCGAGAATCACCAGGCTGCGCTCCGTTGCGTTGTTCACGATGTTCGATGTCTCGTTCATTTCGACCATGAACGTAGACTGTCCGCGCGACAGATCGTCGTTCGCACCGACCCGAGTAAAGATGCGATCGACCAATCCGATTTCCGCGCTGGCCGCCGGCACAAAGCTTCCCGTTTGCGCCATCAACACGATCAACGCGACCTGACGGATATAAGTTGATTTACCGGCCATGTTTGGTCCGGTCACAATTGCGAGTCGACAGTTGTCGCCATCCAGCGTCGTGTCATTCGGGACGAATTTTTCCTCTACCAGATTTTGATCCAGCACCGGATGACGGCCATCTTTGATGACAAGGCGGAGCGAATCGTTCAGTGCCGGACGGCAGTAATTAAACAAGCGGGCGGTTTCGGCCAACGAACAGGTTACGTCCAAAGTAGCGATCGCTTCCGCGGTTTGCTGGATCGGTCCAAGGTCGCATAAAGTCTGTTCGCGCAATTTTTGGAAAAGTTCGTATTCCAGATTTCTCGCTCGCTCGTCCGCGCCGAGGATCTTTCCCTCCATTTCCTTCAACTCCGGCGTGATGAAGCGCTCGCCGCCGACGGTGGTTTGTTTGCGCGTATAATGCTCCGGCACACTCGCCAGGTTCGACTTGGTTATTTCAATGAAATACCCGAAGACCGAGTTGTACCGCACCTTGAGCGATTTGATTCCGGTCGCGGCGCTTTCGCGCTCCTGGAGTTGGTTGATCCAATTTTTGCCGTCGCGGGAGGCGTTCCGCAGTTGATCCAGATCGGCATCGTAACCGTCACGAAAAATCCCGCCGTCCTTCAACGCGAGCGGCGGATCATCAACAACCGCCTTGCTTAGCTTTTCGGCGAGCGCCGGCATTTCATGGATTTCATTCTGAATACGCTGGGCAAGCAGTTCGATTTCGGCGGGTTTGTTTGCGCGATTTGTGCCGAAGGCGAGGCGGTCGAGCAGTTGTTGCAGCTCAGCCTTCAGTTTAGGGATTTGCGCGAGTGATGCCTTCAATGCGACCAGATCGCGCGCGTTGCCAGATGCCTGACTTAATCGTCCGGCAGCGCGTTCTATGTCACGGATTGCTTTCAGCTCTGTTCTTATCGACCCCAACAAATCCGGTTCCTGCAACAGATCGGCGATCATCTGTTGGCGACAGCCGAGCTCGGTGAGATCGCGCAAGGGCTGCAAAATCCAGGAACGCAGTTTGCGCGCTCCCATCGGCGTCGCTGTCCGGTCCAGGGCAGCGAGCAGGCTCGTGTCGCGGGCTCCGCGCGATTCAACCAATTCCAGATTCGCCTGGGTGGGCGCATCGAGCAGAACGTAATCGCTCGGCGCGTCGCATTTCAGCGATCGAAGGTGATCGATCTTTCGTCGCAGTTGGTGCTTCAAATAATGAACAATCGCGCCCGCGGCGGCGATCGCTTGGGGCATCTCGCCGCAACCGAATCCGTCGAGTGATTTGACCTGAAAATGTTCGCACAACGTGAAGCTCGCGTGTTCAGGCAGAAATGCGTAGCTGTCATACTCGATCGCGTGATTAACTTCGCCTAACGACTCCTTCTGTTCCGCGCTGATCAGAACCTCCGACGGGGAAACCCGCGCGAGATGATCGAGCAGCGGCTGGCGACCGGGAAGTTGAGTCAGGCGAAACTCGCCGGTTGTGAGATCGGCGTAGGCAAAGCCGAATGTGTCCTCGTCGGCATAAATGGCGCCGAGATAATTCGCGCGTTTGGCGTCGAGCAGGTGCAATTCGCTCACGGTGCCGGCGCTGATGATCTGAGTGATGTCGCGCGAGACAATCTTGCCAGGCTGCGGTTCGCTGGTTTGGTCGCAAATCGCGACCCGCCGGCCGGCTTTGATCAGCTTGGCAATATAAGTTTGGGCGGCGTGATAGGGAACGCCGCACATCGGCACCTGATTTCGTTTGGTCAGCGCGACATTCAGCAAAACCGACGCTTCTTTCGCGTCTTCGAAAAACAGTTCGTAAAAGTCGCCGAGTCGAAAGAGCAGCAGGGTGTCGGCCGGAATACTTTTCCGCAGCCGCTGATATTGCTGCATCATGGGGGTGAGCGCGTCCTGCATACCGAAGTAATCTTAATCAGGAACCCAGGAATCCAGGAATTCAAATTGTGCTGCTGAAAGAAAGAAGCCTGCCTCCGATTTAGGAGTTGGACGTTGGGCGTTGGGCGTTCGACGTTTGGCCCTGGTGAACAACAACTTCCAAATTCGACTCGCGACCCGCGCCGATCTTGAAGTGATCAGCGATCATCGGGCGCGGATGTTTAGAGACATGGGGGAGGTTCCCGGGGAGATGTTCGACACATTTCGCGCTCAATCCAAGGAAGCGCTGCGGAGCATGTTCGAACACAATCAGTATGTCGGCTGGCTGGCGGCTCCGCACGATGAACCGGGGAAGATTGTCGCCGGCGCGGGCGTGACGTTGCGAAAAGTCGCTCCGCACCCGCAACCGGGTCCGGGTGGCAAGTTCGTCATTATTTCCGGCCGGCAGGCGATCATTCAAAATGTTTATACCGAGCCGGAATGGCGGCGCCGCGGGGTCGGAACGCTCTTAATGAAAGAAATCATCGCGTGGTCGAAAACGAC
>JAJPJU010000290.1 GCA_021324035.1 Spartobacteria bacterium
GGCATCCTGGTTAGACACCGCTTCCCCTAATCTGTTGAGGGGAAAACCTTGAGAGGAAGCCAAGCGCTTAGGCGGTGAGCGGAAAGGGCAAAGCGGCAAGCGCTGCGGCTGACGCAGACGAAAAAGTGAGAATCAGCGAGGTTTGACACGTGACTAACGATGGAAAGACACAGAAAAGGCTTGTTATGGCCATGGGAAAACACAACGGTGGCTGTGCTACCTAGCAATCAGGAGAAGAAATGAAAAAAATCATGTGTCGAACGTTGGTGACGTTGTTTGCAACCGGTCTCTGTTATTTCCCGGCACTTTTAACCGCCCATACCCTCGATGCTGATGCTGGAGATCTCAGCGGAAGGTGGGTTGGCTATTACCAAGACGGCACTAAATCGGAATACGTATGGTCTATCCGCCAAAACGGTTCGACTCTTTCGATCGAAAATGTCGGCGGCAAAACCGCCAAGTCGAAGGGACGGATTGAAGGCGGTGAAGTTTTTGCGCAGGATTTTGCCACCCAAAACGGAAAACTGTCCGACGACGGCATGAAGATCAAGTGGTCCGACGGCGTGGTTTGGAAAAAAGTGGCGAGCGCGGCCGATCTCAGCGGAAAGTGGATTGGCTATTACGAGGACGGAAGTAAATCGGAATATGTTTGGGCGATCAAACAAACCGGTGGGACTCTGTCGATCGAGAATGTCGGGGGTAAGACAGCCAAGTCGAGAGGACGGATTGAAGGCGATAAAGTCTTTGCCCAAGACTTTGCCACCCAAAACGGAAAACTTTCCGCTGACGGCACACAGATCAAGTGGACCGACGGTGTGGTCTGGAAAAAACAATAGCCAGAAGGCACGAACCCGCCACGGGGCGGCGGAAAGCAGTGACGAGTGACCAGCACTGTTAAGACAAAGATCCGGCCGGAAATATTCTTTCAGTATTAAAACCGAACTGACGTCGGTTCGGTCAACTTCTGGACAGGATTCGCCCGATTTCTACGAGATCCGGCTGAATCATTCTTTTATGACCGGGGGTTCTTCCTGTTCGGATTTTCGGAATCAAGTAAATCGGGTAAATCCTGTCCAGTTAGCCAAGCTCGTTCGATATCTGTGCATCGTGGAGACTGTGCGCGGGCAGCGCGAGGACGCAGGCGAATGTTCCGGCGCTTATTGCAATCATCAAAAGCAAGCCTAACCGAAATCCGCCTACGGTCGCGGCTAGGACAAACGAACTGACGCCGAGCGCAGCACCGATCTGCCGGATGAATTGCTGGCTGGTGGTCGCGCTACCCATGCGGGCAACCGGGACGCTGTTCTGCACCACGACAGTTAGTGCGGGCGAGATCAGTCCCATTCCGGCGCCTGAGATCAGCGCGGCAGCCGTGACCCAGCCGAGTCCATGTTCGAATGCGACCATGAAAAAGAGCAGTCCAAGAATGTGCACGACAATTCCAATCACACTCGGAAGTCGTTCGCCGATTCGATGGACCAATCGTCCCGTGCCGAAGGCGAACGTGCTCCATCCAATAGTGAACGCCCCAACCACCAGACCTACGAAGGCGCGATTATCATGAAAAGCGGCGTTGGTCGCGAGCGGCAGATAAGCGCTTAGACCGAAGCCGCTGAAAAAGGCGAGGAATGACGAAGAAATCGACGACGCGTAGCCGGCATGATGAAAGAAAGTTAGCGGCAGAATTGGATGCGGCGTTCGCCCTTCATGCCAGACAAAGGTGGCGAGCAGAATGATTCCGGCGCCAACGAGCGCGGCCTGCATCGGTCCGATTTGTTTTTCGCCGAGATCGACAAACGCCCACATCAGGCAACTGCCGCCGGCGCCGGCGAGAAGTGCGCCGGCAAAATCGAATCGGCCGACGCTATGTCCGATGCTCTCGTGCATTCCGGCGATGACGAGAAATGCGGCGACAATGGCAATCGGAACGTTGATCAGGAAAGCCCAGCGCCATGAAACGTGGGTCACGATCAGCGTCCCGAGGAGTGGTCCGGCGACACTCGCGACGGCCCATGCGCTGCTGGCCGCGCCCAACGCGCGGCCGCGTTTGTTAGGCGGATAAACAATTCCGAGTAAAACAAACGGAAGAGTGGCAACGGCTCCTGCGCCGATGCCCTGGATGGCGCGAGCGCCGATAAATTCCATCATCGTGCGCGCGACGGCGCACAGTCCACTCCCAACCGTGAACGCGACAATGCCGACAAGATACGTGCGCCGGCGTCCCCATCGATCGGATCCCGGTCCCCAGATCGGCATCGACACCGCTGCGGCCAGCATGTAGGCCGCAAATGTCCACGCGTAGAGGCGCGCTCCGCCAAGCTCGGGCAATGCCACCGGCATCACCGTGCTGACGATTGTGTTGTCGAGACCGGCGAGAATGATCGTGAACAACACACCGAGAAAGACCAGCACCTCGCTTTGCCCGGGCGACGACTTTACCGTTCGCATTGTTTATATTGCGCGGGAGGTGAAGCACCGCAAAGTCCGAGACGCGTTCAGAGGTCGGACGTCAGAGGTCGGAGGTCAGAGGTCGGATGTCAGAGGTCGGATGTCAGAGGTCGGATGTGGGAAATCGGGGACGCTCTCATATATGAAAAAGGCAACGGGGTCGTACCTAAACATTCAACATTTTAAAGCACGGAGCGCGGAGCAGGGGGCGAAGAGGAAAGCGGAAAAGGCAACGGGGTCGTACCTAAACATTACGCTCCCGCTAGTGCATCAATAATGTTCCCTAACTATAGATTGCCGCACAGCGGCATGATTCAACATTTCGTCACGCGAGCGCCATTAGCCATCGGATTGATCGATCTCACCTGCGCGGCGAAGTAAGACGACGCCGAACAGAAAGGGAATAATGAATGGGACCGCAGGGATTCCAGCAATGAACCCGACATTGGCGTACCACGGGGTGGAGAGAGCTTTCGGATCGGGAAAGTGCAGACCCCGAATCACCAGCAACAGCAGCGCGATCAGACTGACAATCGTGAATGCGCGCGCGGCGCCGCGTCCGACCCACCGGGCTTGCCCCAGTGAAACCGCAAACGCAGCGCTCGCAATGTAAGTGAGCGAGCCGGCCAAAAACAGGATCATATCAATCACCGCATTCAGATCGTGAAATGTGGGAGGCACTCCGCCACTGTTTAATTTGACGGTCGCTACTCCGAACCCAAACGCGTTGAAGACGAGGTAGAGCGGACCCGCGAGCAGGATTGTTGCGAAGCCCACGCTCGAACGAAACTTTTCATCTGCCTCGCTGAGAGCTTCTCTGAGCACCACGAATCCAACGACGATCGCGATCGTCATGACGGCGAGAACGAGATATCGCATCTGGTTCTCGGGCGGAGTTGCCTCCCACGGTGGGCCGAGGCCGACCCAGAACAGGGCCAGAAGGGCAAACGGTGTGATGAAAAAAATTCCGGCCAGCGCGAGCAAGCGCGGCGCGCGAGTGACCGCCGTTATCGCGCGCGCGCCCACAGTCCACGCCGCTACGGCCATCGCGGCGAATTGGATTATGCCGATCACCTGATACGCGGGCGACACGCGCAGCGGGCGGATGGCAGCAAGGATCATCGCCACAATGAAAATGGCAAAGAGAAACCAGTAACAGAACCTCTTCACGGAGTGAACGTCCTACCGATTTAGTTAACGAAAGGCAACGGAGAAAGCACGCCGTGCGTCACGCGGACGCCGATGATGATCGTAGTGAGAGCTGAACGCTGACGCGCCGCGTGTGGATGTTACTTAATCTATCCGCCCACGTTGAATTACTGCGGACGCACAAGGAAAAAGGCCAGGCCAAAGGGAAAGCTGACAGCTGAAAAGCCGAAGGGCTCAATCAATGTGTGACAGAAAAATACGCGATCCCGATTGTGATCAAGTCTTCCAGCAAGGCGACGAACATGTCTTCGACTTTCAACGCGGCAACCACACGTTTCCGGATCTCGTAACCGGCGAATGCTCCGATCACTCCACCGATAGCGCCGAGGATTGCGCCGATGAACAACGATTGATTGCTTGCCGCGCAAAGGCAGCTGCCGCAAAGACCGCCGATCAGAATGCGAGCGAGCAGCGGCATGGGCGCGGTTCGCTTAGGGGTTGAAGGTAGCAGATCGCCGATTAACTCGAGCACGGCCAGGATCGAAAAAATAACGACGGCGATAGTCGATCCCATGAAAGCGAATGGCGAACTGTTGAGATTCATCCAGCCAAGGTGCGCGGCCCACGCCACTAACGCCGGCGGCGTCAATGCGCGTAAGCCAGTCGTGAAACCGATGGCCAAGGCAAACACGAATACAGTAGTCATCGAGAATCGTTTAACGGAAATGGTGAGACGCGGAAAGCGGAAAGCGGAAAGGAAAAGGGGAAGTGATCAGCACAATTGAGAAGTTGAGGGGTTGAATGTTGAAATAACCCTCTCTGATCTTCGTCTGTTCGCGGTTTAATTCGCTTCGTGATTCACGGCTTGGAGCCGGACATTGATTTCGCCTTTGAGGGCGCGATGAATGGGACAGGTGGCAGCAGTTTTCATTAACTCGCTGCGTTGTTCGTCGGTAAGGGGACCGGTCAGCTCCACCGCGACGTCGATTCGATCGATCATTCCGTCTTCGGTCCCATTCTTCACAATCTTTCGCGTGAATCCGCGAATGCTTAAGCGAGACGTTAATATCTTCCAGTGGCCATTTCCTTTTACGAGCGTTCAGTCCCACCATCATCGAGGTGCAGGCGCCGAGCGATGCCATGAGATAATCGTGCGGATCGGGTGCGAGATCGGTGCCTCCGAAACTGAGCGGTTCGTCGGCCTGAAACCAATGATTACCAGCGGTGATTTCTTGAACAAAGTTGCGTCCGGTCCCGTGCACCACGACGTGGGGATCGGAGAGGTTAGCTGATTGAGTTTCGGTTGAGGGTAAAGTAGCCGTGTCAGTCTCCATAGTTTGTTGCCCTTTCGACAGGCAATGTTGCTCAGGCAACAAAAGGCACTCCGCTGAACTTGCGAAACGATGAGCGTTTCTTGCCAATAAAAACAATCACCAGTGACGAGCGAAGATCAGCCGCGATTCGCGCTGATCTTGGCGCGGCCGAGAAACGACGCGTTCTCATCAAGCGCCAGGCGTGGTGATTCGACGTCACCCCGCAAAGTCCCGCCCGGTTCGAGAACGCAACGCTCGGTTGCGAATACATTGCCTTCAATCGTGCCTTGGATCGTCACCGATTTTACTCTCACCTCGCCACGGATACGTGCGTTCTTGCCCACAATCAGCGTGCCAGTGGCGTTGATCTTGCCGTTCACTTTGCCGTCAATCAGGAGCTCGTTGCGGAAGCTCAAATCGCCTTCGATCGACACCTCATTGGAAAGAAAACCTCGGGCGGCCGGCGTTTTTGCCGAATCAGGCTGTCGTTCAATTTTGGTTGCTGTCAGTTCCGGCGATGTTGCGGGTGCTGTCGTGGGCGAGGGTAAGTCTTCTTTTCTTGATCCAAACATGTTCAGTTAAGGTCGCGCAACTTTGATTGCGCGTAAAGGCGCGGATCACGCGGAAGACAAAGGAAAGCTGAATCTTAACGACGAAAACGGCCGAACGTTTTCACGTTCGACCGCTGTTAGAGTTAACTTATCATCGGCAAAGACGCGGGGGCATCCGTGGCCGAGTTACAGGCTAAGATTTGTCGTAGAACGAAGTGCTAGTTACTTTCGCGCCCTTGGCGTTCGTAATCGTGCTTGTGACCGTGCGGGTCTTTCTATCTGCCGCGACGACGATTGTTCCTTCACCAACGACTTTGCCGTTTTTCTTACTCACCATATCCAGAGTATTTTCGCCGTTCATTTTAAACGAGCGAGTATCGGACTGGGCATCGCCGGTGATCGGGTAATCTTTGCCATCCAGCTTTCCGGTCCACACGCTGTGAGTTCTCTTACCGTCGGCGTCAGTTCCGTCGACTGTGCATTTTTGCTGGTGGTCGGCTTTCGCCCACACCACCGTCGTGCTTTTTCCAGCGCCGTCACCGAACGTGGATTTGCTTTCGTTGAGTTTCCAGGTGCCTTCTGTCGGGTTGGCCGCGAAACAGATTGCTACTGCCGCGATTGAAAGCGCCAGGGTCAAACCAATTGTTTTCGTTTTCATATTTAGATTGTCAGATTTTTCAGCGTCTTATTGTTTGGGTGATGGATCTGCTCCGAAGTTTGCGTGGACCAAATTCCATTTGTCGCCCTTTTTCACATAAACGCGGGTTGATTTTGCACGGGTCGCTTCGGTTTTGCCGTCCTTGTCCTGGGTCAGACCGACATAGTTGTAAGTCAGGATGGCAACGTTGCCGTTGTAGACCTGGACCTTCGGATTGGCCATTTCAGCTGCGGTCGTCTTGCCAGAGGCTTTTCCTGAAGCCTCGCCCAGCCGCGAATTTATCGCTTTGCCATCGAGGCGCGTGGCGTACTGGCCGTTGAACTCAGTGTAATCATCCGACATGTCTTTGGTTTGTTCCGTGACATTGGTCGGATCTTTAATTTCCGAGGCCCATTGCGCTTTTACCATGGCGATAACGGCATCGCTCGTTGCTTGGTCGGCTTGCTGAGCCGACGCGGTGATCGTGAAAGCCGAGCAGAAGGCCGCCGCGACGAATGCTAACATTAATTTTTTCATTTATTTCCTTCGGGGAAAACACCCCCGTGTGGATGAGCGGACCATACTCAAGGTTTTGACCGCGAGAGACAATGGTCGAAGGCTATTGTCGCCGAACCGGTTGAGAAACCGGATGCTCGCTTGCTGGGCGTTAGATCCCGATAGTCTATCACCCGCTTAAGTCAATGGGTTTCGCTGTTGAGAGGTTGAGAAGAAACGCTGACACGACGCGGTGACGAGCCAAAACTCGAGGCTGAAGCGTTAAAGCGCGCTCGTCTTCAATTGGTCGTCGGCCAGGCCCATCGTGTGGAGGAATGTATTCCAGCGCGGGTCGTCGTGAAGATTTTCGAGGAGCGGATCGTTGTGCGAAGCGGCCAGACCGGGGTCGCGTTGCCGGCGCGCGCGCTCCAACCATTCGAAAGCCTTATCCTTGTCACCGCGATATGCATAAACTTGGGCCACCTGATAGGCAGCTGTTTCGGCATTGTTTTTGATTAACTCGGCCAGCGCTGCATCCGATTCTGCTACTCGCTTCTGTCCCCAACGCGCGCAGCTCACGATGAGAAGCCGGCACCAATCACCCGCGTCAGCTTGGGCCTCGGTTGCGGCTTCCTCGAACTTATTCTGCAGCAAATACGCTAAACCGAGACCAGCATGGGCCCAAGGCGCAGCCGGGTTTAACTCCACGAGGTGTGGAAATTCGGCGCTCGCTTCCGAGAATTGTTTCGTAACCGCCAGATGAAACGCGAAAAATGCGCGGGCTTGGGCGTTAACCGGATCAAGTTCGACTGCTTTGCGATAGAGTTCCTTTGCCCGGTCCATGTTTCCGCGCGCTACCTCGAGGTTGCCCGCTGCGATTAGAACGTTTGGGTCGGCCGGAGCGAGTGCCAGCGCCTTGCTGACGGTTTGGGCCGCCGCGTTCCAGTTAAAATCAAAATTTGTCTCAATCGTCGCGCGGGCCAGCAACGCGGCAGGCAAATTCGGCTCGATCGACAACGCCCGCGCGATGGCGTCGCGCGCGGTGGCCAAATGCGCGTCGAAGATTTTTTGTCCGCCCTCGGTCGCAAATGCCGCAAGCCAAATATTTGTCCCCGCGACGCCGGCCCACGCCAGAGCGAAACCAGGGTCCAAGGCGACCGCGTGTTCATAAGCAGCCAGACCGTCACGCGCACTTTTTTCGGAGTGGCGGTTTTCATAAAAGCGGCCCTGCAGAAAATACTCGTGCGCCTCGACGTTTTTTGTTCCGCCTTTTTCAGCTGCTTGCACTTCGGCTTGAATTTTTTCTTTGTCGGCAGGAGCAGTGGCGCCACCGGTCAGCTCGCCGCGTACCTGGGCTACGATCGTCTCCGCCAATTCGCTCTGGACCGCGAACACGTCTTTTAAATTACGCGTAAAGTTTTCGGACCAAAGTTCCTGACCGCTATCGGCGCGGGTAAGTCGGGCCGCGATTCGAACCGTGTCGCCGGATTTGCGCACGCTGCCGTCAACCAAATAGGCCACGCCGAGTTTTTGTCCGATCTCCTGAGCTGTTGCGTTCTTGCCTTTGAATGAAAACGCGGAGGTTCGCGCAGCGACGTGCATTCCCGGAATTTTTTGGAGCACAGTCAGGAGCTCTTCACTGACACCGTCGGAAAAATATTCGCTTCCTTTGTCGTCGCTCAAGTTAACGAACGGCAGAACGGCCACTGATTTTTGATCGGGCGCAGTTGCCGGAGCGGTCGGCCCTGGAGGAGCCGCCGTCGCCTGCTTGCTCTTAGTCGAGCGCTCCATCCACCACCAGACCGCCAGCAATGCTATTATTATGAGAGCAACGGCCGGAAGCAGAATGGGCGATTTCTTTGAAACGCGCGCCGTGGAGGGCTCAGTGCCTTTCTCCCATGGCAGGACGATCCGGAAAAGGTCCATCGGCAGTTTGATGTTTTTCAAATCCGCAGTGCCGAATTTCTCAAACCGTGCCTCGAGTGCGTTGCGAATTTGCCGCTCCACATCCATTGAGACGCAAATCCCGCCGGCGCCGGCCAGCGCTTCGATGCGCGAAGCGATGTTCACTCCGTCGCCGTAGACATCGCCGTCGCGATGCATCACGTCGCCGATGTGAATGCCGATCTTCAGTTCAATCCGCCGGTCGGACGTGACATCGTGATTTCGCTTGGCCAGAGTGCGCTGGATTTCGATCGCGCATTGGGCCGCTTCCAACGCGCTCCCGAATTCGACGAGGAATGCGTCGCCGATGGTTTTGATTTCGGTGCCGTGAAACCGTGGAAAGATTTCGCGTAACAACCGGCGATGTTCTTCCAACAGCTCAAGAGCGACTTTGTCGTCGCGTTGGGCGAGCGTGCTGTAGCCGACCATGTCGGTAAACATAATGGCAGCGAGCCTGCGCTCTTCGGTCGGTATCACCATGTTTCTTTACTCGCTGTCTCCGTAAATAACAATGCCCGACCAGTATTCAGAGATGATTAGTGAGTGAGATACGTTAGTTGAGAGTTGAGACCTCCGTTTAATCGTTCTTGCTTGCCGCGATATAAGTTGACCTAAGGCGATGTGATGCGACCTTAGCGCTTACACGCGTGTCGAAGCGCGCATGCTTCGATGTCGTTCGTCCTCACAGGGTGTCCCCCGATTTTTTGGATGAGCCTCTTCCATTACTAACTACTTATGTCATTTCGCGCACTTAATCTTTCCCCACAAATCTTGCAGGCTATTGATGACGCCGGCTACACCGAGCCCACTCCGATCCAGGTCGCGGCGATTCCACCTGTTCTCGCCGGACACGATGTCATCGGGATCGCCCAAACCGGCACCGGAAAAACCGCGGCTTTCGTTTGGCCGATTTTGATGAAGCTCCTGGAGTCGAAACCGACTTCGTCGCAGGGCCACAACGGAAGTCGCCATCATCAGTCCGGCTCGGGTCGCGGGCCGCGCGCTTTGGTCGTCGCGCCGACACGGGAGCTGGTGGTGCAAATCGAAGAAAACGTGCGCATCTATGCGAAGCACATTTCGCTGCGCATGGCGACGGTTTACGGCGGAGTGAGCGAACGTCCTCAGATTGCAGCGTTGCGATCTGGCGTCGATCTGGTGGTGGCAACGCCAGGCCGGTTAATCGATTTGATGGATCAACGAGTCGCCAATCTCTCGAGCGTCGAGTTTCTCGTGCTCGACGAAGCGGATCGAATGTTGGACATGGGTTTTCTTCCGCCGATTCGAAGGATCGTGAAAGCGTTGCCGCAGAAACGGCAAACCCTGATGTTCTCGGCGACGCTCTCGCACGAGATCGAAAAATTGACCCACGAATTTCAGCGTTCGCCCAAAATTATCGAGATCGGTCGTCGCGCGAATCCAGCGGAAACGGTGACCCAGTTCGTTTACGAAGTCCGGCCGCATTTGAAAGCGGCGTTGCTCATGCACTTGTTAGGTGATCCAGCGTTCGATACGGTGCTGGTTTTTACGCGGACAAAACGCGGCGCGGACAAGATCGCGCGTCGTCTTGAAGGCAGCGGGATTAAAACGGGCACGA
>JAJPJU010000267.1 GCA_021324035.1 Spartobacteria bacterium
AAACGGAACGACAGAAAATCCTGGAGTCTCAACGTTTCAGGATTTTGTGTTGTAAATATAATCGCTTTCGCTTTACGACGAGAGGCGGCGAGTTTTTTGCAAGCCGGTCCAGGCAAGCAGGACACTCGGTTTTGGTGAAAACCGAGGGTTATAAATCACAAGTCAGGATTATCGCAAAGTCTTCCTAATTTCCTGCGTTCCTGATTAGTTGAGTTTTGTGAAGGCTCCGGAAAAAAGTTCGTCGCCGGCCCGGCAACAGATTGCGCCGCCGCCAATCTCGCAACATTTGCGCGAATTCGCGTCGCGGCCGCACGACTGGGTGGTGCTCGCGCGCAATTTGATTCCGGTTGTCGGTGTCTATGCGTTTGGATGGTCCGCCGGACTTACGGTGTTCAGCTATTGGTTCGATGGACTCACTGCGCTGGCAGCGATCACAGCCGCGTTAGTACCGCGGGCGCTCCGGGAATCAGAAACCAAAGCTCAAAGCGAATCGTGGCTCGTCGTCAAACTTCTGCGCGGCCTCGTCACCTGGCTTCTTTTGGTGGGCATTATCGGTTTGCCTTACTGGATGGTGTTGGTTCCGTTGCACAGCCTGTTGCTCGGCGAAGACCTGCGACATCAACTCGCGCAGTCGCCGGCACTTTGGTTCACGTTTGGATCGATGGCGGCCAGTCATTTTTGGAAAGCGTTTCGAACCGGCTATGACGTGATGCCGGACGATCAGTTGAAACAGCGCGCCCGGTGGGATGTGTATTTATTGATGCTGCGCGGGATTGCGATGTTCATGATGATCGGCTTCGCGATCTTTCTCGTTCCGCTAATGGCGTTGTTATTGAGTTACTTCGAAATCTGGCCGGAGCGTGTGATTGGCGCAGTGTTTGGGGATCCAGCGCGGCTATATGAGTACGATCCGGAAAAGGATAAGTAGGAATTCACAATTAAGAAGGCGGAACCTTAAGCGCAGCGCTTGCTCTGTAAAAGCGCCGGCGGTACGATCGGCGTGATGCCAGAACAAAACGCATCGGGTCGTGCCAGCCGATACGACGCAATCATCGCGACGCTGGTTGGATTTTTGGCGCTGTGTGTCTCCGGTTACACCGCATACATGCAACGCCAACAAGTCCGCGCGGCGGTTTGGCCGATCCTCGAGTTCGACAGTAGCAACGGACCGGACATTCATTTTACGGTTGCGAATAAAGGAGTCGGCCCGGCGATCATTCGACACGTCATTGTGAAAGTGGACAATCGACCGGTGAAACGCTGGGATGAGGCGCTGGATAAATTTGTTGGACCCGGAAAGCACCATTTCAGCGAAAGCGATATCACCGGCCACGTGTTTGCATCGAACGAGTCGATGGATGTGTTCACGCCGCGCGATGAGGACGAGAATGTGCTGAACGACAAATCGAAGCCTTTGTGGGTGGAAATGAATAAGGACCGGGCACGCGTATCGGTCGAAATTTGTTATTCTTCAACCCTCGGCGACTGCTGGACGCTTCGTTCCGGTGGGATTACTCCAGGCACCACCACGGCAACGAAGCGTTGTCCGGAGCGGTCTGAGATTAGTTTTCAGCAATAGAAGTCGCCGTCAGTTTCAATGTTCAGGAAACGGGGTGGTCTGGCTGGAGAGGCCAGGGTAATCATTGCTGATTCGTTTTAGGTAAGACCGGCAGGTTGACAATTGAACGATTCGGGACTGATATGTGTCATTACAACATATGGCATCGCCACTGGATCGGGAACTGAAAAAGGGGAGCGCCGAATTGTTGATTTTGTCGCTGCTCAAAGACCGGCCCCGGCATGGTTATGAAATCGGTCAACTGATCGAAATGAGATCGGGCGGCGCGCTGCGATTCAATGTCGCTTCGCTTTATCCGTTGCTCTATCGGTTGGAGAACCGCGGCTGGATCCGCGGACGATGGGTGGAAAAGGCAGGACAACGCCGTCGCCGTTATTATCGGCTCACGCCGGCCGGCAAAAAAATTCTCGCCGCCCAGCGTGAAGGTTGGCGCGAATTCGTCGAGGCCATCGGACGAATCACCGGAATTGAATATGCCTGATTTCAAATCCGCGATCCGCGCCACGGTCGCCAATCTGCAACTTTCGGCGGAACGGGAGGCTGAGATCCTTGAAGAGCTTTCCCAGCATTTGGAGGAGCGATACGAGGAAGCGTTGAATCACGGTGCTTCAGAACAGGAAGCAAAACAGTCCGCGTTGGATGAACTAAATGATTCCCTGGGCCACCAACTCAAATCTGTCGAGAGGATTTCTCGAGCTAGGGTGCCTCCGGTTGGGATGCAACGAACCCGAAACCGATTCGCCGGTTTTTGGGAGGACATCCGCTTTGGCCTGCGCATGCTGCGGAAGCAGCCGGGTTTCGCGATCGCGGCCATTCTCACTCTGGGTATTGGGATCGGCGCGAGCACGGCCATGTTGAGTTTGGTCCAGGATGTGTTGATCCGGCCTTTGCCTTATGCGCATTCCGACCGGCTCTATGCAATCTGGGCGAGCTCGGAGTCGTCGGGGCAAAACAGAATCGCGGCGTCGGGCCCTGATTTTCTCGATTATCTCGAGCAAAATCGATCGTTTGCGCACCTGGCGGAGTTTATCCCGCATTTTACTTTTACCTGGACGGGAGATGGCGAACCGAAACTGGTCAATTGCACGTCCGTCACCGAAGAATTTTTCCCGATGCTTGGGATCCGGCCATATCTCGGCCGGCTCTACGAACCGCGCGAGTTTACTTATTTAGAGAACGACACGCTCGTGGTGTCGTATCGCTTTTGGAAGAACCAACTCGGCGGGGATCCGAATGTGATTGGCCGGGTGGTTCACTTTGAAGGCGTCACCGAGACGATTGTGGGTGTTTTGCCGCCGCTGTCCGATTTGTTCCCGGACACGGACGTTTGGCCGAAACACACCATTCGTCCGAGTTGGCCGTACATGCAGTGGCGCGGAAACAAATTCCTGAGTGTAATTGGCGAACTCAAACCGAAGGTCACTCCCGCGATGGCGGAAGAAGATCTCACCTCAATTCTACGCCGGGTTCCGGAAGAACCGCGGGATGTGCAAGTGCACCTGGTGCCGTTGAAGCAGGATTTGGTCGGAAATGTGCGGCTGCCGTTGTACGCCACGCTCGGCGCGGCCGCACTGATTCTATTGGTTGCGTGCATCAATGTGGCCGCGCTGCTTCTGGCCCGCGCCGTGAAACGCGAGGGCGAGATCGCCGTGCGGTTAAGCCTCGGGGCAGGTCTTCCGCGAATCGCACAACAACTGGTAACTGAGGCGCTCTTATTATGTACGGCCGGTTGTGGGGTTGGTCTGTTTGTCGCCTGGAGCGTGCTTCGCGGGCTGACCCGGATTCCCAATTTGCCGTTGCCGCGCCTGGAGGATGTTCATCTCAACGCGCCCGCTCTGCTGGCGATGGTCGCGATCGCCAGTGCAATGACATTGCTTTTCGGTTGGATACCGTCGCTTGCATTTTCACGCTTGAACTTAACTTCCGCGCTGCGCCCGCGCGGCCAGGACATATCCGGGCGGCGCGGCCTTTCGCTCGCTGTTTTGGTTTCCGGTGAAATCGCCTGCTCGATCGTGCTTACCGTCACGGTGGGTTTGCTCGTACACAGTTTCTGGCGGGTGATGCAGGTCGATCCCGGTTTTGAATCTCGGTCGCTGCTCCGAGTTTATTTACGAACAAACTATTATGACGAAAAAGGTCGAGCATTCTGGAAAGGCGTGCTCGCGGAGACTTCGTCCCTGCCAGGAGTAAGCCGCGCGGCATTATCCGACTGGCGGCCCGGCCGCGACGCTGCGACTGCGACATTCGTGTTTGAGGACCGGCCGAGCGACCCAACTCGTCTGCCATCCGGCGAAGGTTCCTGGATCAGCGCCGATTTTTTCCGGTCGGTTGGCACTCAATTGATAACCGGCCGTTTCTTTGACGAGCACGATGACGAGAACGCGCCGGCGGTTGTTATTATTAATAAACAAGCGGCTCAGCAATTTTGGCCAAATCAGAATCCGATCGGCAAACGCATTGGAGTTAATTACACCGGACCCGGTAGACGGAATAACGAAGCACCGCGGCTACGCGAAATTGTCGGTGTGGTTGGTGACATTCATCATGATTCGCTGGATGCGCCTGCGGCGCCGGCGGTTTACATGCCTTATCTCCAGGATGAGACCAAGCACGACATGGCGACAATGAGCCTGTTTGTGCGCGGCGAACGAAACGCCATGAACTTGGCGGACGGCGTCCGGGACCGAATTCATGCGGTCAATCCCGATCAGCCTGTGCAAAATATTCAGAATGTCGCTGAGATGATGTCGGATTCGGTGGCGACGCGGCGTTACACTCTGGTGCTGGTCGGCGCGTTTGCCGGGGTTGGGCTTTTGCTCGCAGCTGTCGGCGTTTACGGAGTTATTTCCTATGCCGTGTCGCAAAGAACGCGTGAGTTCGGAATTCGAATTGCCCTGGGCGCGACGCGCGGACGAGTCATTTCGCATGTCTTGCGTCGCAGCGTGATTCTGACGGCGATTGGTTCGTTGGTTGGTGTCGTGGCGGCGATTGTTTTGACGCGTTCTTTGTCCAGTCTCCTGTTCG
>JAJPJU010000344.1 GCA_021324035.1 Spartobacteria bacterium
CGAAGTAGAACGAAGCATTTTGCACTGCGCATAATCAAACTCTACGTGAGTTTACCGAAAGTTGCAGTTGCCCAAACGCTTGGAAAACAACTTTTGCGCTCGGGCACGTCCGTCGGGGCGAACTATCGTGAGGCGTGCCGCGCGCGCTCAAACGCCGAGTTCGTATCGAAACTGGGCGACTCACTAAAGGAGTTGGAAGAAACAAGTTATTGGATCGACCTGCTTGGCGACTCGAAAACGATCCAGTCGCAGCGACTCGCGCTCCTCAGCGACGAAACATCGCAGCTGATCGCGATTTTCACGTCCATTTCAAAGAAAGTGCGGGCTCGATAAGAAATTCATCCTTCATCCCTCAACCTTCAACCCGTCAGGCGATCGCTGGCTTGGCGGCTGGCTTTTTCTTGAGCAGCGCCAGGATTTTCTCAACCAGCGCGTCGGCGGTGATGCCGTGCTTCTGCCGCAACAGCGGGACCGAGCCGTGCTCGATGAATTCGTCCGGCCAGCCGACTCGCGCGACCGGCGTATTGATTTGCTGTGAATGCAAATGTTCCATCACCGCGCAACCAAAGCCGTTGTGCAGAACATGGTCTTCGATTGTCGCCACTACTTCGACGCTGCGCGCGAAGAATTCGAGCGTGCCGGTGTCCATCGGTTTGATCCAGCGCGGATTGATTAGCGCCACCGAAATTCCTTTTTCCTCGAGTTTTTTTGCCGCTTCTTCCGCAACTTCAAACATGTTGCCCAATCCGAAAATCGCGACGTCGCGTCCATGCTTCACAACTTCGGCTTTGCCAATCTCGAGAAGCTTCGGCTCCGGCTTGAGTTTCGCTCCGGTGCCGGAACCGCGCGGATAACGAACTGCGATCGGCCCCGAATTGTAATTGGCCATTGTCCAAAGCATGTCGACGAACTCGTCTTCGTCCTTCGGTTGCATGTGCACCCAGTTCGGGATGTGACGCAGGTATCCAATGTCGAACAAGCCATGATGTGTCGGCCCGTCGTCTCCGCTCAATCCGGCGCGGTCCATGCAAAGCCGGACGTTCAGCTTTTGAATTGCCATGTCGTGAATGGCCATGTCGTAAGCGCGCTGGAAAAACGTGGAGTAGATCGCGAGGAATGGCGTCATTCCCTGCGTGGCAAGGCCGCATGCAAACAAAGCGGCGTGTTCTTCCGCAATGCCAACATCAAAATAGCGATTCGGGTGCGCTTTTTGGAAATGTCCAAGGCCGGTGCCGCTCGGCATCGCAGCTGTGATCGCAACCAGCTTCTGGTTGTTGTCCGCAAATTTTGCCAGCGTTTTGCCGATGATTTCCGAATAGGTGGGCGTCGGAGTCGGCGCCGTCTCGCCACTCTCGATTTTGTATTTGCCCAGGCCGTGGAACTTGTCCGGTTGTTTGATCGCCGGCTCGTAACCTTTGCCTTTCTTGGTCAGGATGTGCAGCAACACCGGCTCATCCTGGGTTTTGAGAAATTCGAAGGTTCGAATCAGCAAGGGAATGTCGTGACCATCAATCGGTCCGTAGTAGCGCAGGCCGAGCTCTTCGAAAATGACGCTCGGAACAAGGAGGCCTTTAACGCTTTCTTCAACTTTGTGCGCCAATTGAACGCCGGTTTTGCCAAGGATCCACTCGACGAAATCGCGCGCCTTATCGTGCAGGTGCGCATACGTCGGATTGGTCACGATCCGGTTAAAATAATTCGCGATCGCACCGACATTTTTCGCGATTGACCATTCGTTGTCGTTCAAAACGACGATGAATTTCTTGGTCTGGGTGCGGATATTATTCAGCGCTTCGTAGCTGATTCCGCAGGTAAACGCTGCATCCCCCGCAATCGCGATGATGTTTTCATCGCTGCCGCGCAGATCGCGACCGACCGCCATACCGAGCGCGGCGGAAAGCGCCGTGCCTGCGTGTCCGGCGCCGTAACAGTCGTGCTCGCTTTCAGTGCGTAGAAGAAATCCGTTAAGGCCGCCGAACTGGCGCATCGTTGAAAAACGATCAAGCCGGCCGGTGAAAAGCTTGTGGACGTAACCTTGATGGCTCACGTCCATGATGAACCGGTCGTTTGGGGTGTTGAACACACGATGCAGCGCGATCGTCAATTCCACCACGCCGAGATTGGGCCCGAGGTGCCCGCCGGTTTGGGATAAAACATGGATCAATTCCTCGCGAACTTCCTGGGCGAGTTGCTGCAGATCTTGTTCACGAAGCGCCTTGATGTCGGCCGGCCCGTGAATGCCGTCCAGCAAACGCTTTGGCGTTTCGGTCGCGGTCGGTGTTGCTGATTCAGAAGAGGCTGACTTCGTCATTCTTTAATTCCTTCTCCTCGCTTTTGTTATCGTTGGACGATTCGGCTGCGGGCTCAAAATCTTTCACTACCGCCTTACCGGCACTATTGCGAGCGATGATCTCGATTTTTTGCTCGGCGCTGGTCAGGCGTTCCTGGCAAACCTTCACCAGGTTCATTCCTTCCTCGTAGCGAACAATCAAATCTTCGAGCGGCAACTTTCCCGTCTCCATTTGTTCGACGATCGCCTCGAGCCGGCTCATCGCTTTCTCAAAATTCAACTCTGAGCCTGGGGGCTTGGCCTTGCTGCTCATGGCGAACGCGAAATTAAGCACACCGCAGCCAAGATGAAAGCCCGATTCCGCTCACCGACGTGGCACAAGCGATGCTCGGAATGGGGCTTCAAACCATCAACCACCATGAAATTTCAAAAGAAAATTCTCTTAATTGATCACGAACCCGGCGTGACTCGTCTTATCCGTCGAGCTCTGGAACGCGCCGGGAAATATGTCATCCGCGAAGAACACGACGATAATCTGGCGTTGAACGCCGCCCGCTGGTTTCAACCGGACCTCATCCTCGTTGACAGCGCCGGTCCGACCCAGAAGAGCGTCGAGCGTCAGATCTGCAGCGATGCGGGACTTAAAGACACGCCCGTCCTTTCGCTGACCAGTCTGCGCCCCGAAAGCCAGATGGTTTCCGGCGGAATCCTGTCCGGTTACAGCTTTTTCGCCGCGCCCATCAAAGTCGAAGAAGTTCTGCGCGGCGTCGACGAATTACTTTTCGGCAAGGACTGAGAAGTCTAAAGCCGCTTCCTTTTCGCTGACGCCAAAATCAGTTTCTTGAGACGTTGCTGTCGGGTCTCCTCTTTTTTGGCGCTCACGATGTGCCAG
>JAJPJU010000063.1 GCA_021324035.1 Spartobacteria bacterium
ACTTTCCCAAGCGCGGCGCCGCCCTTGTTCAGCATGCGGACGACCAATGGCGCATTGGTCTCGTCGATTGTCATTCGGGCAGCCATTCTCTCGACATGTTGTTTGCGGACGCGGCAAAGGCAAGTGCAACTATGGTTGCGCCCGGTGCCTCGTCATTCGATCATTCCTCATGGCAACAGAGAAAGCGATGTTTGGGGCAGGATGTTTCTGGGGTGTCGAGGAGACTTTTCGGAAGTTGAAAGGCGTGACTTCGACTGCAGTCGGTTACGCGGGCGGGACCAAAGACAATCCCAGCTACGAGGATGTCTGCAGTGACGAAACCGGCCACGCCGAAGTGGTGCAGCTGGAATTTGATTCTTCACAAATCGGATACGATCAGCTTCTCGACGTTTTCTGGACAAGTCACAATCCGACCACGATGAATCGCCAGGGCCCGGACGTTGGAACCCAATATCGCTCCGCGATTTTTTATTATTCGCCTGAACAAAGGACGGCCGCCGAAGCTTCCAAGCAAAAATTGTCAGCGAGCGGCAAATTCAATCGACCGATCGTCACCCAGATCGAGCCGGCGCCCAAATTCTGGCGGGCGGAGGAATATCATCAATGTTATCTGGAAAAGCGCGGCCAGTCTCACTGTGCGATCTGAAAAGCAGTGACCGGTGGCCTGTGACAAGTGACCAGATCGAATTCGGCAAACCGATGACGGATCGCGGTTCACTGATCGCTCAAGGCGATGTTGTGCAATGAGTAATCGCGCGCAGATCGTCCGCACAAAAAATTTTGCCGCGGACGGGGCCAACTTCATCCTCGCCCTCGCGCACAAGGCGCTGTCTGAGCGTGACGAATTTCGGATCGCGCTGTCGGGTGGAAATACCCCGCGCCCGGTCTACTCAGAATTCGCCCGCATTGGCATCGACCTGCCGTGGGACCGCGTTTTAATCACGTTCGGAGACGAACGCTGCGTTCCACCGGACGACGAGCAGAGTAATTTCCAAATGGCGCGCGAAACTTTGTTTCTTCCCGCCAACATTCCGGAGAAATCCATTCTGCGGATGCGCGGCGAGATCGATCCGCAACTCGCCTCCCAACAATACCAGGACGATCTCGATGTTTTGGCGACGCAGCGCGGCGAACAAATTTATCGGCACGATCTGATTTTGCTCGGGTTGGGGGAGGACGGTCATACCGCGTCATTATTTCCTGAGACTGCGGCTTTGAACGAAGCCAGCCGGCGCGTTGTTGCCAATTTCGTGCCGAAACTCAATACCTGGCGGCTGACCTTTACCTTTCCGTTAATCAATCACGCGCGACATGTTTGTTTTTTGGTGAACGCGACCAAGAACGCGGAGTTGATCGATCAGGTGATCAAGGGCGATTCGAAATTTCCAGCCGCACGCGTGGATCCGACCGCGGGAACTTTGACCTGGATTTTGGGCGACTAGGCGTCGTCGCCTCAACGACTAAACCCCTCAACTTCTCAACATCTTATCAGTATTGTTCGCCCGTATCCGGTGTCGGCGGAACAAGATCTTTGACCGCCCACACATGAAGCATTACCGCACCCCAGTAGGGAATCAGCATCAGGATTCCCCAACCGGCGGACGCGATCGCGGCCAGGATGGCGAAGAAGATCGCCGTCGGGGTGATGAGAAACAGGATGAACGCCCCCATAACGCGATGACCTTTATAAATATGACCCAGGCCGGGAATGATGCTGAGCAAAATCGCCATGGCATCACTCGCTTTCGGCTCGGCCGGTTTCGTTGCCTCAAGCGTCCAATCGCAGTTCGTGCAAGAAGTCGCATTTTTGGGCAACGTGGTGCCGCAATATGGGCATTGCTTCGTGTCCCAGCTCACTTCCTGGGTTTGGGTCGGTGCGTCGGTGTATTCCATCAGGATTGAATCGCAACTCTAACCTCACAAGTAGGGGTTTTTTCGTCAAGCTTTCGTTGTCCCACTATCGATTGTTCGGTGGTTATCCGAAAGCCCAGTTACTTATCGTCGAAACCGACTCGATTCCGGTCCAAAATTTGCCGAAGCTCGAGGATCGAACGATACTGGCCGTTCAAGCGACGCTGAGAATTCTACCGGCGCGAATGAATTTATGCTGACCCGTTTCAAGTCCATCGTCAGTCTCGAATACGGCATTCGGCAAAGCTTTTCCCGAATGTAAGAAACGTATCGAGCGCGCTAATCTCTTCGCACGCACTGCGCCATTCAATGCCACTCAAAGTCCTACTGCTTTTCGGGACACGACCCGAAGTGATCAAACTTGCGCCGGTAATTCGGATTTTACGCGCAAATCCTGACAAATTTGAGTGTCGGGTTTGCACGACCGGTCAACATCGTCAAATGGCGGATCAGGCGATGCGGGAATTTTCCTTGTCGCCCGATGTTCGGCTCGACGCGATGGCCGACGGTCGATCTCTTGCTCAACTTACCGGTCGATTATTCGCGGACATTGATCAATTACTCGGACAGGAATCACCGGACTGGCTGCTCGTTCAAGGCGATACCACCTCTGCTATGGTCGCCGCGATGTGCGCGTTCTACCGACAAATCAAAGTGGGGCACGTCGAAGCCGGACTCCGTACGGGGGATCGATGGGCGCCGTTCCCCGAGGAAATTAATCGAACCATCATTGGTGATGTGGCTGATCTTCATTTCGCGCCCACGAGCCGGGCGGCGGACAATCTACGCGCGGCCGGGGCCGCCGAATCGTCCATTCACGTTACCGGCAACACTGTTGTGGATGCTCTTCTCTGGACGACCGAAAACATGGGGGACGCGATTCCGGCTAGCTTGGATCAAGTGTTGGTGGACTCAATTCGCGCCCGCCGCCTGATTCTGGTAACCAGTCATCGTCGCGAGTCGTTCGGACAAGGTTTGGAGAACATTTGCCGGGCCTTGAAAGAAATCGTGTGCGGTCATCCCGATGTCGCAATTGTCTATCCGGTTCATCTCAATCCAAATGTTCGTGGCCCGGTCTTGAAACTCCTTGGCGGTGAGTCGCGTATTCACTTGATCGAACCAGTCGGGTACGGCGCTTTCGTGTATTTGATGAAAAAGAGTTACTTCATCCTGACCGATTCTGGAGGAATCCAGGAGGAGGCGCCGGCCTTAGGCAAGCCAATCTTAATCATGCGCGATGTGACGGAGCGCCCGGAAGTTATCGAATCAGGGTGCGGTCGTCTGGTCGGCACCGACGTAAATAATATCGCTGATGCAGCGTCGGAACTACTAGAAAATCGCAGCGCCTACGAGAAAATGGCAAACCGGAAAGATCCGTTTGGAGACGGGAGAGCGGCGGAGCGAATTGTTAATCTTCTCACAACCGAATTACACCGCTGACTCTTTTCCCCATCGTAACGCTTTCCCCGCGGCAACCGGCTGTTTTTAGTTCGGCGATTGACCCACACGCCGCTACAATTGTCAGTTGATGACGACGCTCTCTGAAATAGTCGATTACACAAACGATTACCTTCGAGTTGAGGAAATTGAAGACTGGCCGAACGCACTTAACGGCCTGCAAATCGAGAATTCCGGCAAGGTCTCGAAAATTGGCGCGGCGGTGGATGTTTCCACGCGCGCGCTAACTGCTGCCGCCCAAAAGAATATCGATCTTTTAATCGTTCATCACGGTTTGTTCTGGCCGGGCTTGCAAACGGTGACCGGTTCGTTACGGCGGCAGTTGAAAATTGCATTCGAGAATGACCTCGCACTCTACAGTGCGCATTTGCCACTGGATGTGCATCCGAAAGTTGGCAACAACGCCCAACTCGCCGCGGCGTTGGGATTAAAATCCACAAAAAGGTTTTTAAAAGAAAAGGGCGAATCGGTTGGGCTGAAGGCGAAAACGTCGATGTCGCGCGACGTGCTGATTCGCAAACTCAAAACCGTTCTGCGCAGTCCGGTAAAAAGTTTCAACTTCGGTCCGAAACAATCCCGGCGAATCGGCATCGTCACCGGCGCCGCTGGCTCGGAGATTTATCGCATTGCCGAAGCCAACGTCGACACGTTCATCACCGGTGAGGCGCCGCACTGGGCTGCGGTCGCCGCGGAAGAGTTGGAAATGAATCTCATTCTGGGCGGCCACTACGCGACCGAAACCTTCGGCGTCAAAGCTCTGGCCGCTCACTTGTCTCAGAAGTTCCTCATCCCGTGGGAATTTCTGAGTTGTCCAACCGGTTTATAGCAGTCAATCATCCTCGGCGTGATGGAAGACTCCCTCGCGCTCGCCATTCTGGTCATCGCTGCAGTCACGATCGGTATCGTCGGCTTGGCGAAGGTCGCAGGATTGAAGGCGAGTATCGATGAACTGAAACGCCGAGTGGGCGCACTCGAAGGTGGCCGCGAAACGCCGGCTCCAAAACCAGTGGCGGCAAAAGCAGCTGTGCCGCCGCCGCTACCGAGTTATGTGACGAAGCCGCAAACGGCGGCACCGCCGGCGGCAACTCAAGCAGCCGTCCCCGTCCAGCCGCATCACACATTCAATTGGGAATCCATCCTCGGCGTAAAACTTTTCGCCTGGATCGGCGGCTTCGCTCTTTTCCTCGGCGTCGTCTTTTTTGTTAAGTACGCGTTCGATAACAATTGGATCACCCCGGCGATGCGAGTTGTCGCCGGCGCGATCGTTGGCGTCGCCTTAATCGTGGTCAGTTTGTTGCCGAAAGTGCGGCGTTATTCCGTTCCCGCGCAAAGCGTTTGCGCAGCCGGCATTTTGATTTTGTACGCCGACATTTATACAGCGCAGGCGTTCTACCATTTGGTTTCGCTCACTGCGACGACCGCGCTGATGTGGATTGTCACGGCAATTGCGTTGGGGTTGGCGCACTTTCTGGCGGCCCAAAGTGTGGCCTGGCTCGCGATTGCCGGAGGATTTGTCACACCCTTCTTGCTCGACACCAGTTACACAAACCCAGTTTTGTTCGTGACCTACATCGGCGTTCTCGATTGTGGCGTTGCGGCGATCGCCCGGCTCAAGCGCTGGACTTATCTGCTTTCTGTCGCCGCATTCCTGTCTGTGATTTTGCTGGCGGCGCGGGCGTCCGGCGCTTTTAGCCCATGGTCTGAGCCCGCAGGATCACACCTTCTTTATTTGATTATCGAAGGACTCTTTCTTTGCCTGTGCATCGCTGTCACATGGCAGAAAGAACTTGATGACTGGACCGTTGTCGCAATGGGCATTGCCGGTCTCGGAGCGTTGATTGGCATCACCGCGGCGCGCATTTTTCGTCCAATTGACTTGATGCTTTGGTTGCTCCTTGGAAACGCCGGCATCATCGCTTTCCTCAGCGCGAACCGCCG